>JABBNX010000207.1 GCA_019352135.1 Pseudomonadota bacterium | reverse complement strand
GTTCCAAAAGGAGTATTCAATTTCAAGTGTCCGCAATCAATAATTGATTACTAACTACTGAGAAATTTTCCTAAATAGACACGCAATTATTCAATGATTGAAGGTTACCGTGTGCAGAGGTAGCTTAAATCGCATTATGTATTTTACAACCTTTAGAGATATTACAATTCTGACAAAGAGCGGCCCCCAATGGAAATTATCAGCAACCTTCTCCCCCAATTAGAGCACTTCCGCGTGCTTGGATACTGGTTCGTCCTGCTCATATCAGTGTTGGAATCTCTGGTGCTAGTGGGTGTAAGCCTGGATGAGGGAATGAAATGGGGATTAATGCACAAGATGAAGCCGGATGTAGACTCTGAACGAGAGTCATTTCTCAATGATCTGCTTGTTGGCGGTAAAGTTACTGCTTACTATAAAACCAGATTTGTTGAGCCGCACTCAGGCCGCAAGTTTGCTGGTGATAGCTTTTTCACTGATGGCTATATATGCGTTGTTATTATTGGATAGGTATATTCGTAAGCACTCAACCATCTCATGCTGGAATTCTGGGAAAAAATATCCTGCCCTTCGCGCTGCCTACCGAGCCAAGGACAAACCAAAGAAGAGGGTGCCTTGAAAATGACAGTGATGCGTCACCCCTTCTCGGGCGAGACGATATCATATTTTTCCATGCGGTAGACAAGTGTATGTCTTGGAATATGCAGGAAACGCGAGGCTGCGGTCTGGTTCCACTGATTACGCTCCAGAGCCTGCACCACTACTTCACGCTCCAACTTCTCAAGAGAATAGCCTTCGTCTGGCAGATTGATGATACTGCCGGAACTGCAAGTGGCGGTAGTGTCAACACCACCGCTGCGAATCTTGTCAGGCAAGTCGTCACAGTTGATAACATCACTGCTTCGCATAATTAGCAGCCGTTCTACAGCGTTTTCCAGTTCTCGAACATTTCCTGGCCAACGATACAACACCATGGTTTCAAAGGCTTTCTTGTCGAAGGAGACCTTGTCACTGCCATGTTTAGCACAGAAATATTTGATGAGAAGCGGAATATCGTTGCGACGATCACGAAGTGGCGGCAAGAGAATCGGGATAACCGACAAGCGGTAATAAAGATCTTCCCGGAATATACCATCAGCTATCGCCTTATCGATATCAAGATTGGTAGCTGACACTATGCGGACATCGAGCTTTTGAATATCTGTCCCCCCGACAGGTTCAACTTCCTTTTCTTGCAGCGCCCTAAGCAGTTTGGGCTGAAGCTCAACCGGCAGATCGCCAACTTCATCCAGGAACAGGGTTCCACCTTCTGCCAACTGGAATTTTCCGGTTTTATCCTTAACCGCTCCGGTAAAAGCGCCCTTTACATGGCCAAATAATTCACTTTCCAGCAAATCACGGGGAATGGCGGCACAGTTGATGGCCACGAACGGGGCATTTCTGCGAGAGCTGTTGGCATGTATAGAACGGGCGACAAGCTCTTTACCAGTACCTGATTCACCGGTGATCAGAACAGCGGCCTCGGTGTCGGCAACCTTCCGAATGACATCAAAGATCTTTTCCATTTCCTTGGATGAACCGACGATGGTACGGAAATCAGACTTATCAGACAGCTCACTCTTTAGGCGCTTGTTTTCCTCGGCAAGACCGTTGAATTGGAGCGCCTTTTTCACTGTCAGTCTCAGTTCATCCCGATTGAACGGTTTGGTGATATAGTCGTAGGCTCCGGCCTTCATGGCCTCTACGGCAACATTAACAGCCCCGAAAGCGGTGATGATTATTACAAGGGTCTCCGGCGAACGCTCTTTGATGGAATTGAGCACCATGAGCCCATCCATGCCTGGCATCTTCATGTCGCTGATGACAAGATGAGGAAGGAAATTGCCGAAGACAAATAATCCTTCCTCTCCAGATGCTGCTGACTGAACTTCATAGCCTTCTTCTTGGAGGTTATATTCGAGGACCCTCCGCAGGGAAGTGTCGTCATCAATTATAAGTATTCTCTGTTTCAAAGTTTTCCTCCGGTGGCGTCTTTCTGTATAGGCAGTGTGACTGTAACAGTCGTGCCATGGCCTGGCTCACTCTCCACAAGCAACGCCCCCCCATGGCTTTCAATTATTTTCTTGGCTATCGCCAGACCCAAACCTGTGCCGTCTGGTTTTGTGGTATAGAAGGGCTCGAAAATCTTCGTTAATGTGTCTGCGTCGATACCGGAACCGGAGTCGCGGAAACGGATATTATACTGTGCATTCGGCGTATTTTCGTCACGCAGTTCTGTTGATATGATCACGTTACCACCAGGCGGTGTCGCCTGTATCGCGTTTATCACGATGTTGAGGAATGCCTGACGTAGTTTTTCGCCATCAGCCCGGAATACCGCATCAAGCGGGTGCGCTTGCAACTCCAAAAATATGTGTCGATTTTTTGCATCGCTTGATACTAGAGTGATGATCATTTCCAATTCACTTTGAATGGAACACTGGTGCAATTTCATTGGTTGCTGCCGTGACATGTGCAGAAAATCCTCCACGACCCGATTTAGCCGCTCGGTTTCCCTTATCTGGATCTCGATAAACTCATGCTTAGGATCGCCAAGCTTATAATCGTCCCGCAAGATCTCGGCTGTCCCCCGGATTGAGCCGAGAGGATTGCGAATTTCATGTGCCAGCACTGCCGCCATTTCTCCTAATGTTGAGAGCTTTTCGGAACGGCGCAATTGCTCCTCAATGGCAATAATACGCTCCGATTGCTGTTCCAGAGTCCGGTAGGAGGCTTTAAGACCTTCAGCAGTCTTCTGTAATTCGATACTGCGTTCACGTTCACGCTGGGCCAGCAGGCCGGTTACAGCGCCAACTATGTTGTAGAGTACAATCTCCAGATATTTTTCAATCTCCACAACTATCTCGCCGCCCCACTGAAACAAAATGTGCGGGGCGTATGCAATGCTGACCACCAGAGAGCAGGTCAACCCACCTCGGAAACCGAACCAGATGGCAGCCAGTATTATTGGCAAATAATAGAGCCGTTGATAAATATCATGCAGATACGGCATATTCAGCGGAGTCAAATAGTGGAGCAGACTGATACCGATTATGCTCAATAACAGTATGAATGGACGTGCTACTTTTTTCATATAACCCTGTAAATAACGATTTGATTGTAGTTAAAGAGGTCGAATGATGCGGCCGATCCGAACAACGAGAAGAAAATATAACTTATTCAGGGCCATAAGAGCCACAAAACCTGCATGGTTCTTAGTTTGTTTGCATTACAGCATAAGACTCGGATCATTGCTATTATTGATTAGTCGCCTCAAGTGGCTTGGAGGCCATGTATGAACAAATGCCACAGGTATTGCCGGTTGTTCTCAGATCATTTGCGGTATCATCAGTTGCACCGAATTTGGTATGAAATGCGAGAATTACCAGAAACATAACAACTGTAATGACAAGAAGCGATGTTGATATTATTTTTATGTTCATAACTAACCTCTTAATATTATCAGCAACTTATTACAAATGGCGTGCCAATCCTATAAAAAGACAGAACCTGCTGATTTTGCATACTAATATTTTAAAACAGAGGTTATTGTACCTTTCTTGGTTAAAAAGATGGGGAATATTCAAAGCGAGTGTAGAATATTCTACTAAGTGAAATACGACCGTATAGAATGGATTTGAACTGTCAACGTCAGTATTCGGTTATATAAATATTGCAATTCATGGTGGGTCTGACTGTGCGCCGATTTACAAACAATAAATTGACAAATTGAGGTTCTTGCAAAATGTTTTAGCATACTTGTTTGAACCAGTTGCGTTGAAACTCCCATAACAGTTTTTACGGGATTCTCAGTATTTCGGGTTAATCTGGAGTTTTTACGGCATTTCTATGGTGACATGAACGCAAGTTTCCTGTGTTTGTGGTGTTTTACCGGTCTTTGACAGCCTAACCGAGCAGTCGTATGAGTTGATCGGCAAACAAAGTGATAACGCCGAACATCAGATGCATTGTTACTTTTGTGGCTCCGCGAACCATGACATTGTTGGCTCCAAAGTCTTCCTTGAGTCTGCTGTTAGCCCGCTCTGCAGCAGAGCGCCCTTTGTAGCGTTCTGCTTCGTGGGGTGCCATTGGAACAACTTCTTTGCCACGACCATTTTTGTCAATGATCGGAATATGATTGAGTTGCCTGCTTGTCTCATTGATCCTTGTGGCATCATATGCAGCATCCATCAGATCGTAGAAATAAGTTACTTTGCTGCTTGTCAGCTTTATGAGCGGTATGGCAACCTGGCTATCGTGTAGAGAAGCAGATGTGACAAGCGCACTGATTGGTAAGCCTACATCGGTTATATCCAGATGCAACTTGAAGCCATTCCAACTGGTTTTGTATCCCTTGGCGTTCATCTTAGTGCCACGGTCGCAAGCTGTTGGCAGCTCACTGATTGCTTCTTCCGCTAATTGAGTAACCTGTCGGTCAAGTCGTTTCTCCGGTGCCGGTTCCCGATGTTCGTCTTTGACCGGACGACCTCTTTTTTTAGCAGGCTTCTTTGGCTCTTTGATTTTTGTGGCCGGCTTCTCCCAGCCAGTGATGGCGGTAGAGTCACGACTTATGTGTCCGATAAGCTCACCAGCAAGATAGTCTTTTACCAAAGTGTCATGAACCCGGTTACCAAGATCACTCTCGGAAAACTCGGAAAAGGCACGTGAAAAGGTACTTTCTGACGGAACATCACCAAGCGTCATAAATCCGCAGAGACGGCGAAGGTTCTCTGTCGATTTGAGCGTCAGAATCAAATCTCTGGTTGTTGGGTGTCGGTACAAACCCTTGGCAACAAATGATCTGGATAAGGCTTCACGTTCAAGATTCTTACGGCCAAGCCACTGAGTCGAGGCACTTTTGTGAACATGTTTCTCAACCTGAACGATCTCAAGGATCGTAACCAACCGTTTTTCCTGCGCGGTAAGAGGCACATCAAGGCATTCATCAAGATGGGGAAACAAACTCCGCTGTACTGACCCCATCAACCATGATATTTTATCCTTGAGCTTCATTGGCATCCTCCTGATACTGGTTCTCTTCGCAACAGAACAATATCACAAAATGCCGTGAAGCTAAATTATTACAGCATGTTATACATAAAAACAACTAGTATTCAAATCCTTGCATATACTTTTGCAAGAGGCTCTAACTACTGAGAAATTTTCCTAAATAGACACGCAATTATTCAATGATTGAAGGT
>JABBNX010000206.1 GCA_019352135.1 Pseudomonadota bacterium | reverse complement strand
GCATAGCGGGAAAATCAGCGGGGAGATAGATGGTGCTCGGTTGACGGTTACGAAGTAAAAACATACTGCTGCCGATGGTAACTGTACAAACTGCCACGGTACTTTGGCTACAGTAGCGGCATCTATCGATCTCGGTTCGCGTGTCCCATGGGTGGATGAACCCAAGTGTGTGACCTGTCATAATTCCGGTGTGGCACAAGTTGATACAGGAACGACACTCTATCGAAATTCTATTGGTCACGGAGGTCTCTTCTGTACAGCTTGTCACGGAAGTCCTCATGCCATGACACCGTCTGGCCAAGTGACTGATAACTATCAATCAATCCAGTATCAAGGAAAAGCAATGTTGTTGGGTGATTGCCATATATGTCATAAAACTTCTCGCGGGGGAGGATCGGCTTAAGAATTTGCAAATGAACATGGCGGGTCAAATCATGCTGCTTGTGCCATCTGTCACACTGGTTTCACAAATGCGTCAAATACTGTCAACTGGCCGCACCAGTTTCAGTGGAAATCGCGCTGAATTGAGTTAATTTAGCTGAATGTTTGCAAACGAATACCAGTCGAGAAAAATGTTGCAAATAGCTGTAATTGTGGTATTGTTCACCTGCAGCTGGATTGTATATAGTTTTCAAGGCGGTGGTTTTGAATCATACCTCTTCCGCCATAAATCAGAACCGGCGGTTGGCTTTCATATGCTAACCGCCTTTTTTATTGCGAAAACCTGTGCTGCGCAAGAATGGAGTTCATTTAACGTGCGTGGTTCCAACTCACATAGCTTATACGGAATAATCAACGAAGGAGAACTGGTTTATGCAGATAACGACACCATTCATAAAGCTGGATAGCTTTCTAAAAGGAGAAAATGCGGTCTCTTCCGGAGGAGAAGCGAAGGCAATGATTGCAGAGGGGTATATTTCAGTAAATGGTGAAGTGGAGCTTCGCCGTGGTCGCAAGTTGTACCCTGGAGACCGGGTCGTGTACGGAAAAAGAAAGTTCATCGTTGAATCAGCATGAAACTAATGTTTATCTACCGTACGGTAACGGACGTCCGCGACACTAAATAATTTGACATTTCAGGATGTTACCAGTTAGTATGCAGTACTATTTGTATTAATTCCAATGCCTTTGTGTGTTGTTGAGGAGACAATCAATGAATATGAGATTTCTTGATGCCTGTTGGGGCAAACCGGTAGATCGGACTCCCGTGTGGCTTATGCGTCAGGCTGGCCGCTATCTTCCCGAGTACATGGCAGTCCGTTCCAAATGCACCTTTCTTGAATTGTGCAAGACGCCCGAGCTGGCTGCCGAAGTCAGTATTCAGCCGGTTGACTTTCTCGGGGTGGATGCGGCCATCATGTTTTCTGATATCCTGACCCCGGTTGAGCCAATGGGGATGAAACTCGATTTTGTCCCGGGGCCGGTATTTGAAAGTCCGATCCGATGCATGGCAGATGTGGAAAGGCTGAGAATTCCGCAGATGGAACAGGATGTTCCCTACGTTATTGAAACAATTAAAATATTGCGTCGTGAACTGGCTGGTAAAGTGCCACTGATCGGTTTTGGCGGCGCACCATTTACGCTGGCATGTTATATGGTTGAAGGAAAAGGCTCCAAGGATTTTGCCCAAATCAAGCGGATGATGTATGCTGCGCCTGACGTCTACGCTGCTCTGATGGAGAAAATCACCATGATGAGCATGGAGTATTTGAATGCCCAGATTACCGCCGGTGCGCAGTGTATTCAGATATTTGATACCTGGGGTGGAATTCTTTCTCCTGCCGATTATGAGCGTTATGTGCTGCCGTATACCGCCAAGCTTATTAATGGGCTGAACCGCATGGAAACGCCGGTGATCCATTTTGTCAAGGGGTCCGGCGCCATGCTGGATACTGTCAAGAAAGCCGGCGGTGACGTTATGGGGCTCGATTGGCATGTGAGCCTGGGTATGGCCAGGGATCTTGTTGGTCCGCAGATGGCAGTCCAGGGCAATCTTGACCCAACCGTGCTGTATGCAACCCCGGAAATTATCGAACGCGAAGTCAAGCGGGTTCTGGATGAAAATGCCGGCCGGCCCGGACATGTTTTTAACCTAGGTCACGGAATCCTGCCGACGGTTCCGCCGGAAAACGCCCGATTCATGGTGGAGTGCGTTCATCGATTGTCACAGAAATAACACAGGGGTCTGTATGTCCATTTCACTTAAAAATATCGTCATATTTGTCACCGACCTGGCTACAGCAAAATCGTTTTATGTTGATCTTCTTGGTCTGCCGGTTGCCGGCCAGAGTGAGATGCTGATTGAATTCTTCCCCGGAACCGCCACGACACTGGGTGTTTCACTTGCACTGCATGAAGATTCACGCCGCCTCGTTGGAAGACACACCGGCATTACTCTTAAAGTAGAAAATATTGTTGGCGTCTGTGAAACCTTGAAAAACGGCGGTGCCCAATTCGTAGAACCACTCGAATCAAGCCCATGGGGCAAAATGGCGGTTGTGCAGGATTTTGACGGCAATATGATCGCGCTGGTGGATCGCTAGGTGAAGGTTATTACCCGCGAACTGTTGGCTGAGGTATCTGCCGAAGCGAGGCAGAATCCGAGGCTGCGCAAAAATTACAATCTCCACCCGTCTGATGAATCCCGTTGCCATCGCCTCCTTAATGCTATTGAGCCCGGTTCATATATCAGGCCGCACCGTCATCTTGACCCGGAAAAAGACGAAGCATTCATCCTGCTAAATGGCAGATTGGGGATAGTAACTTTTGCTGATAACGGTGCTGTTTCCGGAACAGTACTGCTGTCACTTGACAGCGGTACCCTTGCCGTAGATATCCCTCATGGAGTGTATCATACCGCAGTCGCACTGGAGTCAGGTACCGTGTTTTATGAAACCAAAGCAGGTCCCTATCGTCTTCTGAATGACGATGAAAAGGTTGCGTGGGCTCCCGAAGATGCTGATCCGCAGGCCGAGGAATTTGTTTTGCGCCTGCGGAGTCTGTTTGGTTGACGTGTCCGGGCGCTATCTGGTAATTTTTCTGTTTATTTGGTGTGTCGCTCTTACCGGTTCGGACGGAGATGCCGCTGCACTTCCGCACATGCGGCCATATTCCGGGATCGGGGTGGTCGTTTTTTTTCAGTCGGATCCAGTTCCAAGCAAGAACCTGACGTTACAGCTGTACCGGGAGCCAGGGCTTTTGCGGGTAGGAAAGCTGAACAGCTCAAGTTTGGCTGGGAATAAATGGCTTTTTGGTCAGTCGGATGAAATTTCACCACTTATCGTGTCTGCTCGCAAAGGTAATTGGTTGCGGGTATATTATGACGATGCCGGTCGGGAAGCCTGGATTGAACCACAGTATAAAGGCCGCTTTCAATCATGGGAACAGTTTCTGAAATCTCATACCGGTCACCTGCTTCCCGGCCTGAGCCCGCAGTATTATAAGCTGCATCAGCAACCTGGTGAAAAACTGCTTGCAGCGACTCTGAATTCCAATCAGGTTTTCAAAGTGTTGAAACTTGAGAATGCCTGGGGAATGGTGTTGACGGATCAAGCACAGATCGGCTGGTTGCGCTGGCGGGACGAAGATGGCAGGCTGTTGGTAGGGCGCACTTACTGAACGGCGTAGAAATTTCTGAAAAATCATTGACGTCTTGACATCGGTATGTTATTGAAAACCCTTATGATGATCATGACTCGGACAACTGCAGAACGAGCTATTATCGCCGCGGCGCGTAACGCCGCAGCTCTGCCTGTTGCCCGCTGATTGTCGTCATTTCTATATGATAATCACAAGCCGTGGGCAGGAGTCCACGGCTTTTTTTGCGCATTTGACAAGGATTTGTTCATAAGTAACCTATATGGGGGAGAAAACTCATGAGAATTGAACTGGTACCGCCAGGAACCGGCGAGCTGACGTATGAAATCAGAAACATCGTTAATGTAGCAGAAAAACTCCAGAAACATGGTGTCAAGATCAACTGGGAAAATATCGGTGACCCGATCGTCAAAGGTGAGAATATTCCGGAGTGGATGAAGGAAATTGTCGCCAAAGCAGCAATGGACAATCGTACCTGGGGCTATTGCCATACACGTGGAGTGCTTGAAACCCGTGAGTTCATTTGTGAAAAAACCAACGGTCGTGGTGGCGCCCAGATCACCCCTGATGACATCATTTTCTTTAATGGGCTTGGAGATGCTATTGCCAAGATTTACGGCTGTCTGCGTCCGGAGGCGCGGGTACTTATGCCGTCACCATCCTACACCACTCACACACTCGGTGAAATTGGCCATGCCCACTCGGCGCCATCGCTGTTTTGTCTCAAGCCGGACAATAACTGGTATCCGGATATGGAAGATCTGCGCAATCATGTGCGCTACAATCCAAATATCTGTGCGATCATGCTGATCAACCCGGATAATCCGACCGGCATGGTTTACACTAGGGAAATGCTGCAGGAGATCGTTGCGGTAGCCCGAGAAAACGACCTGTTTATTATCGCCGACGAGGTGTACATAAACATCGTGTATAACGGCCAAAGTACAGTACCGATCAGTGATGTAATCGGAGATGTCCCTGCCATTTCATTGAAGGGTATTTCCAAAGAGTTCCCCTGGCCCGGGTCGCGCTGCGGCTGGATTGAAGTGTATAACGGCCACAATGATGAGCGTTTCCGGAAATATATCAATCTGATACTTACCGGTAAGATGAATGAGGTCTGCTCTACAACACTGCCGCAGACTGTTATCCCTGAAATCGTTGGTCATCCCGAGTATGCTGCCTATCTGGCGCAGCGCATTGCCAGCTACGAGCGAATGAGCAATATCACGTATGATTGTCTGAGCAGGATTCCTGCGCTACAGGTGAATCGCACCAATGGCGCTTTTTACATGGCGGTTGCATTCAAAGACGGTCTGCTGAACAACCGGCAATCACTCCCGATTGCAAACCAGGAAGTCAAGGAGCTGGTTGAGGGGCTTATCAACCAACCGGGGGTTTCTCCCGATAAACGCTTTGTTTATCAGATTTTGGCCTCAACCGGCATCTGTATTGTGCCGCTGTCTTCGTTCTCGACACCATTGCAGGGGTTCCGGGTGACTCTCCTGGAAAAAGATGAAAATGAGTGCCGCCGTATCTATCAGGTGTTGGCTGATAAAATCGGCGAATATCTCCATTCCTGAAAAATGTCCACCGGATGCAGAAAAAGGGGAAAATGGCTTATGCCATTCCAAGCCATTCCACAAAGGTGTTGAAAAATGTAATCAGTTGATATCTAATGCCTCT
>JABBNX010000205.1 GCA_019352135.1 Pseudomonadota bacterium | reverse complement strand
TGGCCGTCACCCGGTGATCAAGGCGATGAAGCTGGGGGAGCGCTTCGTGCCGAACGATACCCTGCTTGATGCCGAGAGTAACCAGTTGTTGATGATAACCGGACCAAATATGGCCGGTAAATCGACCTATATGCGTCAGGTGGCGCTGATCACACTGATGGCCCAGGCCGGCAGCTTCGTCCCGGCCACGGCGGCGCGCATCGGTATTGCCGACCGCATTTTCACCCGGGTCGGGGCTGGCGATAATCTGGCCCGCGGCCAGTCCACCTTCATGCTGGAGATGATGGAAGCTGCCGGGATTCTCCGCAACGCCACCCCCCGGAGCCTGATTATCATGGATGAAATTGGCCGCGGGACCTCGACCTTTGACGGTGTGTCCATCGCCTGGGCAGTGGCTGAATACATTCATGACACTCCCACGTGCCGCAGTCGCACCCTCTTTGCCACCCATTACCACGAACTCACCGAGTTGGCTGTCACCCGCGACCGGATCAAAAATTTCACGGTTGCCGTGCGTGAATGGAACGACCAGGTTATCTTCCTTCGCACCATTGTTCCCGGTGGCGCCTCCCATTCCTACGGCATCCAGGTGGCTCGTCTTGCGGGTATGCCGGCTGACGTGATAGAACGGGCCAAAGAAATTTTGCGTAACCTCGAGAACGGTGAGTTTGAAGAGGGTGCCCCGCGCTTGGCCAAGAGCAGCAAAAAACCGCTCCGCGAACCGTCACCCCAGTTCTCGCTGTTTGAAACCAGTGAGGATCAGTTGCGCCAACGTCTGAAAAAACTGAACATCTCCACCCTGACGCCGCTGGAAGCGCTCAACCTGCTTGATGAACTGAAACGGATGGTGTGATACGGGATGAATATTGACGAAATTCTGATGCTATTTGATGAACCGTCATAGAGCGTGCCGGATTACCTGAAAAGGAAACTATACAATGGGCGTTGAAGTTTATGTGGGGCATGTTTCCGCTAGCGTCACGGAAGATGAGATGCGGAAACTGTTCTCCGTAGTGGGTACTGTTACGTCTGTTCATTTGGTAGTCGATCCCGCTTCCGGTGAGTTCAGAGGGTGCGGGTACGTCAGGATGTCAACCGAAGAGGAGGCCCGAGAGTCTATTGATCTCCTGAATGGAGCCAGGCTTGGCGATTCCCTGATCATTGTAAAAAATGCTCCGCCCAAGACGTTTAAAAAAAACGGATCGGGTGCGCATGGTGGAAAGGCGGTTGGAAAGAAGGAGTGAGGCGTTGGGAATCTGGAAAGTGAACGTGGATGATGTTCATGCCCTCATTACTTGAAACATATCGATATTTCTGTTAAAAGGCACAGAACTCTTTCAGAGCGACCCGTTACAATAAAGCGACCCCATGAATCGATTCCTCCAAATAATGACGTTTCTCCTGATACCTTGTCTGATGGCGCCGCTTCCGTCTTTTGCAGCCAGGCACACCAAGGGTATTGCCGTGGAAAAAGCATCAGCTGCTTCAGGTCGCCTTGCTGTTCTCCATGAGATGAAACACTGGTCGAACCCTGATTACACTCGCATTTCGCTGGAACTTGACCGCGATGTGACATGGAATGCTCATGAACTCGGTAAATGCGGTCCCGGAAAGCCAGGCAGGATCTATATTGACTTGAAACAGACACATATGGGGAATAATGTCAGGAATATAACTATCGAAGATGGCTTGCTGAAGGATGCCCGGGTTGGACAGTACAGGCCTGACGTGGTGAGGGTGGTGCTTGATACTGAAAACATAAAAGATTATAAAATATTTTCTCTTGCCAACCCAGCGCGACTGGTGGTTGATGTCCGCGGGCAACGACCGACTGAAATAGCGCGGCTTGATCCGTCAATCAGTGCCGCGCCTGAACGGGATGTGGCCCCGAAAAGTAAGGAACCGCCTGCTGTTGTAGAAAAGGAATCCAGGCGCTCAAAAAAGCAGATTGTTTCAAAAATCAGGCGGATTGTGGTCGATCCCGGCCACGGTGGGCACGATCCGGGCGCCGTTGGACCAAGTGGTATCCAGGAAAAGGACGTCGTTTTGGCAATCGGGCTCAGGTTGAGGGAACTGCTCAGGGATGAGCTGGGGGTGGATGTCGTTATGACGCGCTCGACCGATATATTTATCCCGCTGGAGGAACGCACGGCTATCGCCAACAAAGTAGGCGCCGACCTGTTCCTTTCAGTGCATGCCAACGCTGCGCCAAACCACGCCGCAGCCGGTATTGAAACGTACTACCTTAATCTGGCCAAGACCGACAAGGTGGCGCAATTGGCCGCCAAGGAGAACGGTACGACTCTTGACAAGGTCAGTATGTTGCAGGGAGTTCTGTTTGACCTGATGGCAAACTATAAATTAAACGATTCGGCACATCTGGCCGATGAAGTTCAGAAGGCTCTCCATAAAAAAATTCGTACCCACCACAGCGACGTAAAAAACCTGGGGGTCAAGCAGGGTCCTTTCTATGTGTTAATCGGGGCAGCCATGCCCAGCATCCTGGTTGAAACCGCCTTTGTTTCAAACCCTACCGAAGAATCCCGTCTCAAAGACCCCGTTTATCAGCAGATGGTTGCCGAAGGCATACTGGAGGGGGTCCGCAGCTATATTACCAGCCTGAAGTGATTTTTTTGCAGAGGTGCTTGTATATAACTCAGGAGTCAGGCGTGCCATTCGGATCGTACGAAAATCAAGCCGGTTCACGGGCAGATATCTCTCCGGCAGTTGCCGGCCGTACGGCAGTGACAGTGCCAATAAATATCAATGCCATGCCGGATAACGGGTGATTGCCGTCCAGAACCGCTTTCCCATCAGCAATTTCCGTTACGGTATAAAAAACGGCGCTATCCTCTATGCCGCCCTCCATATCACCTTCAATCATCATTCCGACTTTCAATGGTTGTGGCAGGTTTTCAACCGGTTCAATCTGCAGCAAATCAAAATCGTATTCGCCAAATGCATCATTCGGTTGTAGCTTTACCGTTACGGAATCACCAACGGTTTTCCCTTCCAATGCATCTTCTATAGGGATAAAAACACCATCATATCCGCCGTGTAGGTAGACTATCGGTTCATCTCCCTTATCGAGCATATTTCCGTCCGGGTCTGTGAGGTTATAGCTGAGTGTGACGACTCTGTTTTTTCCTATGCGTATCATTATGGTTCCTTAGTACAAAGTGTATTGCTGCTCACAGCAGTAATTATAATCAATAGTGTGGTAGCAAAACCGGGTTCAGGCGTCAATAGTTTACTGGACAATCTTCGGATGATGGGAATGCGTATCTGTAAGTTGTCTGCATTGCTGTCTGGCGATGACTTTGGCGATAGTGAGCCGTTCGGAGGATTCGGGGCTGTTTGATTGGGACAGATAGATGGAATTGACCGTTACCAGCAGCGTGTTAAGTTTGTCAAGATCAACGACACTGGAGCCGGAGAGTGATTCAGTGTCGTTCAGGTTCAGAGGGCAACAGTCGCTATTGCGTTGTCCATCAGCCGTGTAGATGATCGGCAGACCGTGGGTCCGGCAGATGACAGGGCGGGCATCATAGAGCAGGCAGCGGTGATGAAACAGGAGCGGGCATCGCTCGCTATCGACATGTTTTGCAACGTGCCGGTAAATTTCTTCAGCCTGCTGCTCAGGAAGGCTTTCCACTGCTTCTCGCATGGCGGCAGCTTCCACCGGAAAAATTGTGATCGATGTACAGCAGGAGCTGCAACCTGACGAACAGGTTATTTGCTCTCCCAGTGATGCTGAAATAGAATTGCACAGAGCATCGACTCTGGCGATCAGTTGTTTGTAGTTATCGAGACAGTATGCCATAGGATGGGGATGTCGCATGTTTTGCTGCCGGAGTGCTGCGGCGTATTAATTTCCTTCGCTCTGGGCTTTAAGAGCCTCCATCTGGTAATACGCCCGTAAAGCATCGGTTATTTCAGTGATATCACCGGTCATGATCGAATCGAGACGGTACAGTGTCAGCCCGATACGGTGATCGGTCATGCGCCCCTGGGGGAAGTTGTAGGTGCGGATTCGCTCGCTCCGGTCACCAGATCCGACCTGCTGTTTGCGGTTTGCAGCAAGTTTATCATCCTGGGCCTGTTGAATGGTGGCCAGAATGCGTGATTTGAGCACCTTCATGGCTGTCGCGCGGTTCTTTATCTGGCTCCGCTCTTCCTGGCAGGCGACGACCGTACCGGTCGGAAGGTGAGTGATGCGGACGGCGGAGTCGGTGGTATTGACGTGCTGACCACCGGCTCCGGAAGAGCGGTACACATCTATCTTTAAATCATCCGGTCGGATATCGATGTCAACATCTTCAGCTTCAGGCATGATTGCCACCGTACATGCACTCGTGTGAATGCGTCCCTGGGCCTCGGTCTCAGGGACACGCTGGACGCGATGGGTGCCGGACTCGTACTTGAGTTTGGCAAAAACCCCCACACCCTCTACAGAGGCAATTATCTCCTTGTAGCCGCCCCGTTCAGATTCGGATGCAGAGATGACCTCAACCTTCCAGCGGTTGGTATCGGCGTAGCGCGAATACATGCGGAACAAGTCGCCGGCAAACAGGGCTGATTCGTCTCCGCCGGTACCGGCACGGATCTCCAGAATAACGCTCTTGTCGTCATTAGGATCCTTGGGGAGCAGCAGCAGCTGAATATCGGCATCAAGCTGGTCCTTTTCAGCTTCCAGGGATTTCAACTCGTCTTCTGCCATTTCTTTCATATCAGGATCGGCCAAGAGTTCGCGGTTGTCTGAAATTTCGCTCAGCACTTTCCGGTAGCGGCGATAGGCTGCTACAAGTTCACTCAGGTCAGAATGTTCCCGGGAGAACTTGCGAAACTCCGGTTGGTTGGAAATAACTACCGGGTCGGACAGTAGCGCCTCCAATTCCTGATAGCGTCGTTCCAGTTCTTCGATCTTGTCCATCATCATACGTTGTAATCCATCACCGGTTGGCGGTGTTTCTATTAAATAATTTTGTTCAGGGGGTACAAATCACAACTGCTCAACTATCTAATATGCATGGGTTTATTTTTTGCAAAAATAAATTAGGTAGGATATAGGTAGTGTCAGCTGGGTTTCCGTCCGATTGAAGTATTGGAAGTATACCCCATTATTGCATTCTTCCCAAATAAAAAAATCCGCCCTTGGGTGAAAGAATTGAGATCCTTGCGGTTCGCTGATATATCTACCACAAAATAAACTTCTGAGTAACTACAACTACAACGCATTCAGGGCGATTGCTTCAATGTTCGCTTTTACCAGTAATTAATCATCAGGTCAGGGC
>JABBNX010000204.1 GCA_019352135.1 Pseudomonadota bacterium | reverse complement strand
GATCTTCAAGGTGCAGAGGTTCTCCGATAAATTTACGTCGGGTGCGCCCTGCCTCGCGTCTGGCTTCAATAGCCTCGCAACTGTCACGGTCATAACTGAACAGGTGTGAGGGGTCATGACCATCAAAGTAGAGAGGGCTGAAACCTTGCAGGCGGTGCCGGACAAGGACTGACGCGGGAGTTGTTCCGTCCGGGCGGACAAATCCGCTGGTAACATAGTCCATCAGTTCGGCGACCAGAACCGAGGGGGGAATGGTGCTGTTATCGCGATTATTCTGGCCGTTATAGCTGATGCAGAAACGATCCTCCGCGGCCATGAGCGCTTCAAGGAACAGGTAGCGGTCTTCGTCCCGCAAGGATCGGTCTCCGCGTCGACGGGCACCGTTCATCAGACTGAATCCGGAAGGTCTTTCGGTCCGGGGAAACTGTCCGTCATTCATTCCTGCCAGCCAGATCACCCGCATCGGGATACTCCGCATCGGCAGCATTGCACAAAACGTAAGAGAGCCTCCCATGAATCCGTAGCCGCCACCGCTCTTGGCTGTCGTTTCAACCAGGTGGTCCCGTACGGCATCGAGCGTAATCGGGTGCTTGAAGCCATGTAGTGTCGAAGCTTCGCAAAGTGAATTGAGGGCTTTGACAACAATGAGCGGACCTGTCGAATCATTTGTGTCTGCCAGCAACATTCGGGCAACAGTGGCGGTAAATATGTCTGCCCATTCAGGAAGCGTATGAGGTTTGCTAAAGAGAAGAGTGGTTTCCCGAGCCATGATGATAAAATCAGTCAGTTTCCCCAATGCCTCAGCCTGGCGGCCTGAACAGGTAGAGTAGGGGAGTATCCCGCAGAATGTGGAAGAATCGTCCGGTGCCATCGCGTAACCGAGAAACAGTTTGTCCAGGCCGGCCTGCCAGCTGAAATCCGTGTAGCGCGGAAAGCCGAGATCGGCACGGTGATCGTCGTCAAATCCCCAGCGCACGTTGCAGTCTGCCAGCCAGGCTCTAATGTCGATAAGCTCATTTTCATTGAGATCAAAACGGCGCATAATAACGGGAGTTTCAAGAAGATCCATTATTTCATGGAGGGCAAAACGGCTTGATCCTATGGTAAGGATCTTGAGGAATGCATTGACATACATGTTTTCCGTGCGAACACTGCGGTCGGCTATTGTATAGGGGAGCGCCGGCCTGCCAGGTGATTTGCTACCGAAAACGGAGCTTATGTAGGGTGCGTAACTTTCAATATCCGGGATCATTACAACGATATGACGCGGTTCCAGCCCGGAAATTTCGTCGAACTGTGCCAACAGGTTGTCATACAGGATCTCCATCTCGCGCAGCGCCCCATGGCAAGAGTGGATCTGCAACGAGCGGTCATTTTCACAAACGGTACATTTTGTGCCGCTGGCAGGTCGATCAAACAGGGTGAGGATGTCGTTCTGGATGGTTGATAGCATTGACCCGGGGATAGTCTCACTACTTTTGAGTACATTATCCAGTTCTTCTGCCTCAAAGCCATATTCCAGGAGATTCTCGAAGAATTCCTGGCCCAATGTGCCGAGTGAAGAAAGGAGTGGATTGCCTGTTTCGTAATATTCTTCGGCTTCAGCAGAAAGCGCTGACAGTAGTGCCAATCGTGACTTTCTCTTTTCGGAAATGATTGTACCCCAGTACTGTCCGCAGGGGTTAAGCAGATAACAGGTGATGTCACAGTAGGATGAAAGCAGGCGCAGCGCTTCCAGATGAAACGGAGGGAGGTAAGAAATTCCAAACAGGCTGAAACGTCGCGGCACTGTACCGTTTAGCGGAGCACCGCTGGCTACGTGATGCTGCAATGCTCTCAGGAGAGCTGCCCGGTCACTCCCGTGGCAGTCGCGGTTTATCGCACGCCATAATTGCGCCTGCCAATTATCATCGCGGCCATCATTCCAGGCGCACACCGTTTCCGGGCGGAATATTGTATATTGATCGAAGCAATCTGCGATGGACCGGGATATCTGTAGCAGGCGGCGATCATCGCGGCCATCGCCCAGATAGGTGGCAATCGGTTCGAAGCCATCCGTTTGAGAGAGCGACGGCAACTGCGACGCAATGCGCCAGGTCAACGACGTGTGGGTAAACGGTAACGATGATTTCGACTCCGTAAGCACCGCTGCGAAGCACCGGTCGAGAAGGTCATTGGGAAAGCTGAACTCAATGCCGGCAGATACTCCAAGAGTGGTGGCAAGCTCCATGGATATCCAGCGGGCCATACCGTTGCTGAGGATAACGATACGTTCTTGTTCCAGAGGTGACAGTGGAGAGGAGCGGAGGTTGTCGGCCAGCGCCTTCATCAAGAGGTGTTGGGAATAACTGGTGATGAGTCTAAGTGTCGGCATATCCTGAACTATACCGGAATTGGCTGGACAAACAAGCAGGAATTACGGTATGTGAACGTAAATTTAACGGAGGTATTTTCAGTGCTCAAAAGTATGACAGGGTATGGCAAAGGGGAAGCATCCACTCCCGCCGGCAATTTTTTGATTGAGATCCGTTCCGTAAACCACCGCTATGGCGAAATCTCCGTGCGGTTGCCGCGAACCTTTTATGTATTTGAAAACGAAGTGAAACGTCTGGCCGCTTCAATACTGAAACGGGGCAAAATTGACATTTCTGTGCAGTGGGATGAAGCTGCTGCGGCAAATTCCGCACCGCAACTGGATATGGTTGTCGCACGAGGGTATTACGACGCCTATACCCGTTTGGTGAAAGAGTTTAATGTGCCGCAGGATGCACCAATTTCCTACATTATGTCGCAAAAAGGAGTGATGAAAGAGGTGTCCGGTGTTGTGGATGAGGCAGAATTGCAGCCGCACCTTATGGCAGCCGTGCAGGCTGCTGTCGCGTCGCTTGACGAAATGCGGACCCGGGAAGGCGAGGCGCTTGCCCTGGATCTTCAGGCCAGGCGGAAGCAGGTTGCCGAGTGGACGGCACAGATAGGAGAGCGGACACCGCAGGTAGTAACGGAGTATCGTCAAAAATTGAAGATGCGCCTGGAACAGCTGCTTGAAGGTGCTGAGATGGATGAAAGCCGGTTGGCGCAGGAAGTGGCGTTATTGGCTGATCGCTGCGATATAACGGAAGAACTGGTTCGACTTGCAAGCCATTTTAATCAGTTTGATGAGGCATTCCGCGGTTCCGAACCGGTCGGCCGCAAACTTGACTTCCTGATGCAGGAGATGAATCGGGAGGTTAATACGATCGGATCAAAATCGAATGATGCCAGCATTACGAATCTGGTTATCCAGATCAAGGCGGAAATGGAAAAAATGCGGGAACAGGTGCAAAACGTGGAGTAGCCTCAGAGCTCTTGCGCATGCCACAGCCCTGTAGTTGTGTTGCTGTTTTTCCTTAGCCACATCACTGCATCGGAGTAAAAACACCCCAAACAATATTAACTCTGTTTGGGGTGTTTTTGTGACAGCGAAAAAGACTTTTCTTGGGCTGTGGAGGTCAGCATGATTTCTAATCATTCCCTGTTTGACGGCTCAGGTTGTAAAGCGTATACATGAAACCGTTTTTAATTTATGCTAAGAAGCTGGACGAAAGGGAATCATGGGCGATCAGCTTTATCTGGAGCGTTTTGTCTGGTTTGACAACGAAGCCCGTCGTGAGCGATTTCCCAACGCAAACAAACTTGGTGATCATTTTGAAATTGCACCAAAGACTGCCCAGCGTTCCATTGACCACTTTCGCGACCGTTTGCAAGCCCCACTTGAATATGACCAGTCCCACAAGGGCTATTACTACACCGACCCCACTTTTCAACTCCCCGTTATTCGCATCTCTGAAGAAGAACTCCTGGCTTTGCTGATCTCTCGCAAACTTATCACCGAGGCATCAGCCGGGTCTCTGGCAGATGAGCTGGGGAGTGTTTCAGCGCGGCTTGGGTCGCTGCTGTCCGCCAATTTGCCGGGACGAGCGAGGCCGGAAGACGCCTTCTCCTTTCGCTGGAAGAACATTAGTCTCACCGACCCGCTGACATTCAAGATTGTAACCTCGGCTCTGCTGCAGGGCAAACTTCTCACCTTCTGCTACAACACACCCGCCGCCATCGACTGCACCACGCGCACGGTTGAGCCGCACCACATGGTTAACTATATGGGCAACTGGCACCTGATCGCATTTTGACATCTGCGTAACGATTGGCGTGATTTTGTATTGGGACGGATGACTCTTTGCAATGTAGAAGGGCCAGCCTTCCGGATACGTGAAAAAGATGAATGGCAGCCATTCCTGCAAAACACCTTTGGCATCTTCCAGAACCGGAAGAGCTTTGACGTGGTGTTGCGCTTTACGCCGGAGCGGTCCCGCTGGATCAAGGGGGAGATGTGGCATGAGGCACAAACTGAGATAGTTCTGGATGACGGTTCGCTGGTGCGTACTATTCCTGCTTCCCATGAAGGGGAGATTATGATGGAGATTCTCAAGCATGGTTCGCATGTGGAGGTGCTGGAACCGGAATGGTTGAAGGAGAAGGTAATCAAGGAAATAGAAGAGGCAGTGACGAGATATGTGAAGGGTGAAGAGTGAAGAGTGAAATGGAAGAGCCTCGACGAGATTTGCCGGAGCGAACATTTGAGTTTGCTCGGCGTGTGGTAACATTGTGCCGGACTCTGGATCAGACACCGGGTGTCTGTCGGACACTGGCCAACCAGCTGTTGCGGTCTGGTACATCAATCGGTGCGAATGTCGAAGAAGGACAAGGAAGCCAGAGCCGTGCTGATTTTATCGCCAAATATTCCATTGCTTGCAAAGAGGCACGAGAAACTCATTACTGGCTGCGATTGCTGGCTGCCAGCGAAATAGTTCAGAAATCGCAACTGGATGACTTGATAGATGAAGTAAACCAGATTGTTGCGATCCTCACTTCAATTATAAAAAAATGCAGAACCAATAATATTGAAAAGCGAAAATAGGCATGAAACACGAATATTTGTAATTTTCACTCTTCACCCTTCACTCTTCAAATTTTTTATTGCGTATAGGTCGCTGGATGGGGGAGGTCTTGTGCGACGATATCCTTACAATAAAATGTGAGGAGGTACGTTATGAGACTGAGAATTCTGGGTTTGATGTTGTTGGTGCTGGTGGCTGGGTGTGGTAGTGGCGGTGGCAGTGGGTTCCTCGCGATATTTTTACAACTATCGTCACAGTGCAGACATGTTCGCCTTGCATCACCTCGCACGCCTACTCAACGTCTCGTAAGTGACCTTTCATTTCTTTTTTATAATCTTTGGAGTATGAAGACTAAGTTTGGTGTCGAACGTTGTGTA
>JABBNX010000203.1 GCA_019352135.1 Pseudomonadota bacterium | reverse complement strand
TTTCTTATCTTTTTAAATATGAAAAAAAATAAAATTTAAAAGATCAGAACAAAGATATCGGTTTTGTCGACGAGGGGCAGGTTGCGTCGGTCAAGATTGACGCTTATGAGTACACTAAGTATGGCGTCATTCCCGCCAAGGTGATTCATGTCTCACGCGATGCCATCAAGGATGAGAAAAAGGGGCTGCTCTATTCCGTTATCCTGGCGCTGGATAAATCGAGCATTTCCGTCAAGGGGCATGAAATGCCCGTGACCGCCGGCATGTCTGTCAGGGCCGACATCAAGACCGGTTCCCGCCGGGTAATCGAGTATTTCCTGAGTCCGCTCCTCCAGCATAAGCGGGAGAGTTTGAATGAACGCTAAAATACAGCATAATGCGTTGTCCCTTGCAACAGTTATATTGCTCTGGCCGACTTTCGCCTATTCGCTTGAATTTCCGTACCTTTTCAAAGATCCTCTTCGTACCATGCCGGATGTGGTTGAAAAGGGGGTGATTCTTCCGGGGGACAGCACCCGGATTCCTCTTATGGTTCAAAAGAATTTTGCACAACCGCTTACCCTGGATGAAGCCGTTGATCTGGCTCTGTCGAATAATCAGAAAGTCAAGGGTGCGTGGGCGGATATCAAGGTTCAGTCAGGTGCCGTCGGCGAGGCCTATGCCACGTATCTGCCGGTCGTAAACGGGTCGGCCAACTGGACCAAGGATAACATCCATTATTCCGATTCCCGCTACAGCTCAACCGATGCCAGTCGCTATACCTTCCAGGCTTCCGCAACGTGGCGTATCTTTGATTTTGGGGGGCGGACCGCCAACCGTCGTTCCGCTGAAAATCTGCTGGCGTCAGCTCTCGCCAGTTACGACGCCACCATTCAGGATGCTTTGTCAGGGGTGATCCAGGCCTATTTCGATGCCGTGACCGCCAGTGCCTCACTTAAAGCGAAGACTGAGGATGAGGCGATTGCCAAAAGCACGCTGTCATCTGCACAGGAGCGAGAAGCTAAAGGTGTCATTTCCCAGTCTGATACATTGCGGGCAACTACGGCCCTGGCCAAGGCTTCACTGGACAAGAACCGTGCCTGGGGCGATTACCAGAAGTCCTTGGCATTACTGAGATATTACCTTGGGTTGCCCGGAGATACGGAGCTGGTCTTGCCGCCAGGGTTGAACGAGCAGCAAGGTGGTGCCGTGGAAAGAAAAGAGCTTTCGCTCTGGCTTGTTGAAGCGCAAAAGAACCACCCCATGATCGCCTCGCTAAAAAAACAGCTTGAGGCGGCACAACAGCAGGTGACAGTTGCAAAATCCGCTGGTCTGCCCACCATAAACCTGTCCGGTAATTACTATCAAAACACCCGCCCTGGAGAGGCCGTTACACCGTCAGGCGCCCAGGAGACGACACTTGTTGTCGCCGTGACCCTTCCCCTTTTCGACGGCTTTGCTTCCACCTACAAGCTTCGTGGCGCTCAGGCCAAGGTCGAAAAACAGGCAGCGGCTCTGGCGGATATAGAACAGCAGGTCGCGAGAGAAGTAATCAAGGCGTATTCCGATACAACGACGGCCCTGCAAAACCTGGAGGCTTCCGCAACTCTGCTGGAGTCTGCCCAGCGTGCTCTTGCGGTTTCTCAGCGGAAATACGACAAGGGTGCCGCAGATATTACCGAAGTACTCAGCACGCAGGCTGCGCTGGCCGATGCCTGGAACGAGCGGGTACGCTGTCTGTCCGAATGGCATTCATCGCGATTGCAGTTGCTCTCCAGTACCGGCAGGATGGGCCGCTTCGCCGTCTGCGATTATTCAAAAATCAAACCGTAGCAGCGACGTTCTTCCGCCGTTGGTGATGACAGCATATCAGTGCAATTGTTGAGAAAGCGTGGCTTTTGTCATCGGGATTGTGTATTTTGAAGACGTTGTGGTACGTTCTGCCCTGTTGCTGTACGTTATTTTGCCCAACTCCGCGACCCTTGGTGAAGCAGACTTTAAATAATCACCCCCATTAATCATGATAGTTTCTGATACATCATATTTAGATTCCGGAAACCGGGCGGATCCCGGCCAGGGTTTTGACGGCGTAGTGCGGATATCCGCAGGTGGTTACTACGGTACCGGCGTTTTGCTGTACGATGGCCGGGCCATACTTACCGCAGCTCACCTGATTGAAACAATACCAGGGGTGACAGCCGCGTCGGCCGTGGTGCATTTTGAAACGCTCGAAGGTACCGCGTCGGTTACGTCTGACGATATCAGTGTAATACCCTCCTATGATCCTATCAACGACAACAATGATCTTGCATTGATCTGGCTGTCTGCGTCCGCCGCCGTCACTGCTGATCGATATGAAATTTATCGCCCTGTGGATGAAATTGGTCAGATTATGTCACTTGTGGGGTATGGAATTCCCGGCAGCGGCACCACCGGAATCTATGAGCAGTACGCAGGGGAACCATTACGAATCAAAGCAGAAAATACTGCTGATACCGATGTTGGCGCGCTCAAGTCAAGGCTGGGCGGAATCATGGGGTGGCAACCGGCGTCAGGCACGCAGCTGGTCGCCGATTTTGATAATGGCAGCAACGCTCAGGATGCGCTGGGTCAGTTTATCCAGAAAACGCATCCGGGATTAGGGGCGACCGAGGGAATGATTACCCCTGGGGACAGCGGCGGACCGGCCTTTATCGATGGTCGTGTAGCCGGTATCGCCAGCTATACCGCCAGTTTGTCGACTGCTGCTGCGCATCCTGATACGGACAATGTATCGAACAGCAGTTTCGGCGAGCTCGAGTTCTGGCAGCGGGTGAGCAATTATCAGCAATGGATCGACCAAAGCTTGCGGGACCACTATCCGGATGCACCGGATCAGCCGGATAAGGTGCAAAAGGTTGTTACAGAAGGAGATGCCGGCACCGGCTACGTCTATTTTATCGTACAGTTTCACGGCGAGCGGACCACGCCGGATGCCGTGATAAGCGTTGATTTTGCAACGCGTAACGGCACGGCTGTTTCGGGTTGCGACTATATTGCGATGAGCGGTACTCTTAATTTGTACCCGGATGAAACCCAGGCGGTTATACCTGTTGAGATCATAGGTGACATTGTGGCGGAGCCAACGGAGTGTTTCTACCTCGATGTGTACAACCCTGTCGGAGGCACTTTCCCCGGGAATACCGCAACCCTGACGGCAATGCGCACGATACTGGATAATGATGGCTGGATAATATAACGAAAAGAAGAAAAAGAAAAAGGGGACAGATTTATTTATTGAAGGGTGTTTTACGCTCAAATTGACATAAAAGTCGTTAAGAGGCATTTTGAAAAAAAGTTCCGACCTTTTATCGAATGGAATTTGTTACGTTAGGTAATAAAATCAGATTGTATTGCTATGATGTGCGCTGTATATCATTGTGAGTGAGGGATGGGGTTTTTTTAAGAGGAAACCACTACCCTGAGGAAGACATTCGGATATATTCACCGTACCGTATTTAATACGGATATTCCAACGCTGATGACCATGTTCAACCACAGCACTCAGAAACAAACGCTTGCCTATTTGGGTATTCAGCCCTCAGAGATAAAGGATGCTTACCTGAAAGAAATATGAATCAATATTTTCACGATTAATTTCAGATGTTGATCGTAATATGTACCTATCTGAATTCGTAACCTGTGTCTAAATAATTTCTTGTATATGCAGTATTGCAGGTTTATAGTTGTTGTCAGCTAACAACCACTGAGTAGTGGAGCTTCAATAATGCCCGATGGTCTGAGTGTTTTACTGGAGTTGAATGGTTATACATATCGTCTGGATAAGGGATTCTGGGTTAAATTTGAGGCGTATTTAGTAAACGCAACGGATCATATACCACACGGAATTTCGTACTCAATCACATTACATGATCGTCATAATAAACGTATTGTCGGTTTTGACAATGCTCACGGATTTTCGCCACCATCACGTCGAAAGAAGTTTGGCTGCAGGAAGGTTACATGGGATCACAAGCATAACTGTGAAAAAGTATCAAACTACGATTATGAGTCTGCAGCTCAACTGATTGAAGATTTCTGGGAAGAGGTTGGCAAGGTAGTCTAAAGTTATTTAGGGGAATTGCGGGGAGGTGGAGTATGGCAATTAAAAGTATTAACGTGGGAATCATGTCTCGCGAGGAATTTATGCAACGGACGATTTCTATCGCAAAAGGTGAATACAAACCAGAGAAAGATGAACCAAAAATCTGGTTTGAATCTTTGCAGTCATTTGCTCAGGTGTTGAGTGATGATAATAGATTCCTGCTAAGGGTGATCGAAGAAAAGAACCCCAAATCTCTCAGAGAATTAGGAACTCTAACTGGTCGTAACAAAAGTAATTTGTCGAGAACTTTGCACACAATGGCCAGTTACGGCATAATTGATTTGGTCAAACATCATGCAAGAGAGGTTATGCCGATGGTAAAGGCAAATCATTTCAATCTGGAAGTATGCGTTTAATACGGCCACACCAAAAAAGGGGACAGATTTATTTATAGCCATCAGGAAACTGTTATGACAGAGGAACGTTATGCCAAGAACCGGCCGCCTCATAGTTCCAGATTATCCGCACCATATAATTCAGCGTGGTCACAACAGACAAGTTGTCTTTGCTTCTGATGAAGATTACCTTTATTATCTGGATAATCTGCGTGAATGGAAAAAAAACCTCGGGTGCCGTGTTTACTCTTACTGCCTGATGACAAATCATGTTCACCTGGTAATAGACCCGGGTGAGGATTATAAAAACCTGGCGCTACTCATGAAGCATGTTGCCGGACGGCAGACACGGTATGTTAACAAGCTGGAAAAACGGACCGGCAGCCTTTGGGAGGGCCGATACAAATCGAGCCCTATCAGCACAAACGAATATCTGCTGTCTTGCAGCCGGTATATTGAACTCAACCCTGTCCAGGCCGGAATAGTAGCCGGACCTGCGGAATACCGCTGGTCGAGCTATAACGGCAAATCCGGTTATTGCGCACAGGAATGGCTGGATTATGATCCGTGTTATATGGAGCTTGCAGACTCGCAAGACAAAAGGGCAATTAAATACGTCAATTGGGTAACCGGAACGATACCTGACGGTGAGTGGGAACAGATACGTCAGTCCGTTCAGCGGGGCCAGTTGACAGGCAGCAATAAGTTTGTAGACGAAATCGAGCATAAGATTGCAAGACGAGTTGAGTTCCGCGGGCAGGGGCGTCCCAAAAAAATAAAATAGATCTGTCCCCTTTTTTGGCAAGCCATTCCACAAAGGTGTTGAAATAACACTTTAGGATTTGCACCCGCAG
>JABBNX010000202.1 GCA_019352135.1 Pseudomonadota bacterium | reverse complement strand
CCTGACCTGATGATTAATTACTGGTAAAAGCGAACATTGAAGCAATCGCCCTGGTGGAACAATCCCCTTCCTTGACAGCACCTGACAGTTCTGGTAAAGATACAGCTTAGGGGCGTTTAGCTCAGCGGGAGAGCACTGCCTTCACACGGCAGGGGTCACTGGTTCAATCCCAGTAACGCCCACCAAAATATCAGGGGTTTAGCATTACAGCTAAGCCCTTTTTGTTTTTTATGTGGTTCTATACACATATCGTATTGCAAAAGCCTTTGCTTGACCGTACAAGAGTGTCAGTTATAAACCTTCACGATCAGTTTCGTTTTGGTAGATCATCCGTTTCATAATTTTGTAGCTGGTTGAAAGAGATTTGCAGTTTGTCTGTTCAGAGGAGTTTGCAATGACACCGATAGTCGATTTGCGTAGCGATACCGTAACTCAACCCACTGCTGACATGCGTATTGCCATGGCGGCTGCACCGTTGGGTGATGATGTGTTTGGTGATGATCCAAGTGTTAACACCTTGCAGGAGAAAATAGCAGCTCTACTTGGGTTTGAAGCTGCTTTGTTTGTGTCCTCCGGCACACAGAGCAACCTGTGTGCAATACTGAGTCACTGTCAACGGGGTGACGAATACATCGTGGGACAGTTTGCTCACTGTTACCGCTGGGAAGGGGGAGGGGCTGCAGTGTTCGGCAGTGTACAGCCACAACCGCTGCAGCACCAGGTGGACGGAACTCTGAGCCTGGAAGATATCGAAGCGGCCATTAAACCGGATGATGCCCACTTTGCCCGTACCAGACTGCTGGCGCTGGAAAACACGCTGGGAGGCAAACTACTGCCTTTTGAATACTTGCAGCAGGCGACGCAATTGGCCAAGAGCAAAGGGTTGGCAACTCATCTTGATGGTGCCAGGTTGTTCAATGCTGCAACAGCTCAGGCCGCCGTGACTGGCACAGATGTTCGCAAAGAAGCACGGCGCATTGCCGGCTGTTTTGACAGTGTTTCGGTTTGTCTGAGCAAAGGGCTTGGTGCTCCGGTGGGTTCAGTGTTGTGCGGTAGTCGCGAGTTTATTGCTACTGCACATCGCATACGGAAAATGGCAGGTGGCGGCATGCGTCAGGCTGGTGTGTTGGCAGCAGCAGGCACCTATGCATTGGACTACCATGTGGACCGACTAGCTCAAGATCATATTTTGGCTCGGCGGTTGGCAGAAGGTTTGGCAGATGTACCGGCCCTGCAGGTGGAAGCGCCGCAGACTAATATCCTGTTTGTTGATCTGGTAGGATCAGCCAAATCCCGCTCGGTAGATTTGTTACATTACCTGAAGACGAATGGCATTTTAGCCACGGGCTTGTATCGCCTGCGTTTTGTAACTCATTTGGATGTCGATGTTGCGGGGATTGATCGGGCCATAGCGGCCATTACCAGGTTTTTTGAGGCGTGAAGAATAAAAAACATCACTATTAACTACTAACACAAAAGCAATCAATTTTTACCCGGCATCAATGCTGTCCAAGATGATTCTGAACTGACATCCTGATCTTGATATTTCAATATGTTTGACGGGCAGATTCGTTCTTTGTAAATTCAGGTTATCTTTTCCCAGATGCTGTACAATTACCGGAAAGCCAGTGCCAGTTGCTCTTCGGCAGGTACAATCGCTGGTACCTCGAACGGGCTAGCCACAGCCATATTCCAGCCGCATGCCGCTGAAGAATGCACTTGAAGAGTGATTAAACTTGTTACACCTCATAAACTTTCAATCGACCTTGACCATAAAAATGGTAAAATGACAACTCTTTTCCAAGGGCGCGACGGGAATACGGAACGATATGAATTTTAAGCCGCTTACAACATGCTCAAGCGAAAAATTATGATTGTCTATTCAAAGGGGGTGACTTAGTGCAATATCTCGTTGTTCTTAATGCTGATTCCGTTGCTGGTAGAATCTATGCCCGCGAGATGAACGATGGTTCTTTTGATGACGGCAAAGTTAAACATCCCTTGCTAGTGTGTACTGAAATCTCAATGGACAATCACCATTATATGTGTGCAAATCGTATTTTGAATAAAATAAAGTCGCATCAATCACTTTACATTCCATATGACAGCGTAGCTTTAGTAATTCAATATTCTAAAGATGAACCTATTCCGATTGGGTTATGAGCTAGGTGCCGAAGATCCCCGCTAACAAGGGTGATGCCGGATGCCGCAATCTAACAGCCCCGAACTCCTGGAGCCGTTAAAATGTTAGGCGTTCGTGCCAGTGCCCACTTTATATGTACTAGTGGAAATTTAATCTACTCGAACATAGCTATAGTTAAACAGCATACAACATGTTGATATCAAGACCACCAGCATTTATACTCACTTGGCAGGACAATTTATCAAGAATGAAGCAGGAAAAATGGGCGGTCTAATTAGTCTAATAAAATAGTAATTAAAATAATGTAAAACCAGAATGTTATAGCTGTGAGCACAACTCAGGGGACTAGTGGTCGCAAGTTCAAATCTTGTCGCACCGACCATAAATGAAGGGGGTTTCGCATAGTTAGCGAAGCCCCTTTTCTGCTTGCCGGGCATATTTGCCTGATTACGAAAAGAGTACAATCAGGAACCGGGCTGCTGACTTTTATTTAAATCAACTGTACTTTTTATTGAAAAAATGATAGTCAATAAGGTTAAAGTGGACATAAATATGCAATAACAACCGGAGAAGTATTATGGGGCGAAGCAGCAGAAAAATTGCGTACAGTGTGTTGGTTTTTATGTTCCTGCTAGTACCGGCGCTTGCCGCCCGTGCCGATGGACCAGGCGCTGCTGTGGTTGCTGCCCCGGCAGGTATGGGTACGTCTCCAGGCGCAAGCAGCGCTCCGGCAGCATTTGGCGCAGCTCCATCGGGTATGGGCTCTGTTTTTTCAGGCGCAAGCGGCTCTCCGGCGCCTTTTGGCGCTGCCCCGGCACCACTTATGGCTCCTGTCGCCACCGCTGCTGCACCCTTTGCATCACTGAATGCTCCCCTGGTGCAGGTGCCGCAGACAAGCGGCCTCCCGGCGCCCGACGCTTCCCCGGCTCCATCTTCTGCATCCCTGTCAGTGCCAACCAAAGGTGAGGCAGTCGCCGAGATCTCTCCCATTGAACGGGCTATGCAAGGCACCTCCAATGGAGTTGAGAAGGCCCAGCCCCAGGAATTAAAACTAAAAAACATCCGCCAGTTTGGCTATGATTTTTTTCGCCCGGAATCGCAAGGCTTTGCCGCTCTGACCGATATCCCCGTTGGACCTGACTATATTCTTGGCGCCGGAGACCGCATTGTTCTGACCCTGTGGGGGAGTGTCGAAGGTTCCTACGAACTGGAAATTAACCGCAGCGGCGAGATAGTCCTCCCCAAGGTCGGAACCGTCACTGTTGCCGGAGTACCCTTCGGCCAGCTCCCCGCATTGCTGAAAGCGCGCCTTTCCACGGTGTTCCGTGATTTCCAGCTTAACGTCACCATGGGCAAATTACGTCTTATCAAGGTATACCTTGTGGGAGAAGTCAGTGCACCCGGAGATTACTCCATCTCATCGCTCTCCACTCTGATCAACGCTCTCTCGGCTGCCGGCGGGCCAACCCGCAACGGCAGTTTGCGTTCCATCGCCATCATGCGCGCCGGCAAAGTTGCCGAAACAGTCGACCTCTATGACTTCTTTCTTAAGGGTGACAAGAGCCGCGACATCCGTCTGCAGCCGGGCGACACTATCTTTGTCCCCAGAATCGGCCCGGTGGCAGGCATCGCCGGTAACGTCCGGCGACCGGCAATCTACGAACTCAAAGGTGAAAAAACCCTTAAAGATCTCCTTGCGCTCGCCGATGGTATCAATCCGACCGGTTACCTGCAACGCATCCAGATAGCGCGTGTTGTTGCCCACGACAAAAAGATCGTTACCGATATAAACCTCGACCCGAAGAGCATCGGCACGGTAATTGTCAGCCTGACCAGCTCAATTCCTCTTCAGGATATGGACCTTGTTAAAGTATTTCCCATTGACAGTACGCTGCGCGGCTATGTCCGCCTGGAAGGGTATGTCCTGCGCCCCGGCGATTATGCTTTGAAGCCCGGCATGCGGGTGGATGATCTTTTGCAAAAAGATGACAACCTGCTGCCGGAATACTATACCACATCCGGCCAGATCATCCGTCTCTGCCCGCCCGATTTCCACCCCGAAGTCATTTATTTTAACATCGACCAGGCGCTGGCGAAAAACCCTGCGCAAAATCTCGAACTTCATGAATTTGACACCGTCCGGATTTTTTCACGCTGGGAGATGGAGGAAATGCCGCACGTCATCATCTCCGGCGAGGTGCAGAAGCCGGGCAGTTATCGCCTGCTCCAGAACATGCGGGTGCGTGATCTGCTGACCTTTGCCGGCAACCCCAAGCTCACCGCTTACCTGAAGGACGCCGAGCTCACCCGCCTTAACCGGAGCGCGGACAGTGTTACCAGTTACAGCATCAAAATCAATCTTAACGAGGCAATCAAAGGTTCCGCCAAAGACAATATTCTGCTGGAGCCATTTGACGAAATCACGATACGCCGTATCCCCAACTGGGCCGATGAGACCGAGCGCTACATAACCCTCAAGGGCGAATTCGTCTTTCCCGGCACCTATCCGCTCTTCAAGGGAGAAAAACTCAGTTCTGTCATCAGACGGGCCGGTGGTTTTACCGACAAAGCCTACCTGAAGGGAGCAAAGTTCACCCGGGCTTCCGTGCGTGACCTGCAGCAGAAACGGATGGATGAGTTTATCACAACTGCTGAAATGAACCTGAATACCAAAATGGCCGAACAGGCCTCCACCGCCAGCAGTCCGGAAGAGTTGGCCGCAGCAAAGGCTTCCCTTGAAGGAGTGCACCAAAGTCTGCTGCTTCTCAAAAATGCCAAGGCTGAAGGGCGCATGGTCATCAAGCTGACGCAACCCGAACGATTTGTCGGCTCAAACAGTGATATTCAGGTTATGGGGGGTGATGTTCTTGAGGTGCCCCAGAGCAATAACTCGGTTTCGGTCCTCGGACGGGTCGTCAATCCGACCAGCTTTATACGACAAAAGGGCAAGGATGTGGATTACTACCTGGAACAGGCCGGCGGCACCACCCAGGACAGCGAAGCGAGCGAGGTCTACGTTGTCCGTGCTAATGGTTCGATCTTCAGCAACCAGCAGTACTCGACCGTCGCGTCACTGTTCGGGCAGGGATTCTATAGTCAGCCGGTCGAAGCGGGAGACGTCATTGTGGTACCCCAGCGCTACGACAAGACACCGGTCATGCGTTCAATCAAGGACATCACCACGAT
>JABBNX010000201.1 GCA_019352135.1 Pseudomonadota bacterium | reverse complement strand
GACTATGCGAATTACGATAGAAAGTCATATTGAAATAATTAAGTGAACAGTATTGGCCTTAAAGCGAAGCTATGAATATTTGCAGCAAATCTTGCCCGTGGACGAGTTGTTCCTCAATATTTACGACACACAATTGGGCGCAATTAGGCAAATTGCATATGAGGGAGACCAAAATTCACAACGGCAGGGTGTGATAATTCCCCTTCCAAAAGACGTGTGGGATTGGTTGCAGGGCATTAAGGATCCGGTGATAGTCGCTTCTGAACACAAGAATCCAATAATAAGGGCGTTGGCATCGCTGACAAAGAGCAAAGGCAGATCAACGTTGTCAGTTCCACTGTGCATTGAAGATAAAAAGATTGGGGTTCTTATTCTCAGAGCGAAAAGCAGTGGTGTATATCGAGAAGATCACGCCGTGATGATTCGCTTGGCTTCTGAGCCATTCGCAATTGCCTTGTCCAATGCATTGGCGCACCAAGAGTTATTGCACTATCGGGATGTTTTACTCGACGACAACCGTTTTCTCCAGAGAGAGCTGTCTCCCGGAGTTACTGACGACATTATTGGAGACAGGAGCGGTCTAAAAAATGTAATGGAAATGGTTCGTCAAGTTGCTCCGCTCAACAACACCGTTCTTCTGTTAGGCGAAACCGGCGTCGGAAAAGAGGTTATAGCCAATGCTATCCATTATGGGTCAAAACGGAGCAACGGACCATTCATCAAGGTAAATTGTGGTGCCATCCCGGAATCTCTGATTGATAGCGAACTGTTCGGACATGAGAAGGGGGCCTTCACCGGGGCTTTGATAGAGAAGCGGGGGCGCTTTGAGCGAGCAGACGGGGGGACGCTTTTTCTGGACGAGATCGGGGAATTACCACTTCAGGCCCAGGTAAGACTCTTACGGGTTTTGCAAAGTCGTGAGTTAGAGAGGGTCGGCGGAACGAAGCCGATTCCAATTGACATCCGGATCATCGCAGCAACTCATCGCAATCTGGAGCAGATGATTATCGAAAAAAACTTTCGAGAAGACTTATGGTTTCGAATTAATGTTTTCCCAATATTTCTCCCACCACTCCGGCAGCGGAGGGACGATATTCCTGCCCTGACAAAATATCTGGTGCAGACGAAAAGCAAAGAACTGGGATTATCTGCCATTCCAAGTATCGCACCTGGTGCCCTCGCACGGCTCATGAAATACGATTGGCCGGGCAACGTACGAGAGCTTCAGAATATAGTTGAACGAGAACTCATACGTTTTCGAGGTGGAACTCTGAATTTTGAGTCACTGGCATCGGATACTATTCCAAAAGAAACTAGGCTCTCACCTGCCCAAGAACAGGAGATACAGCCGGTTAAGCTTGATGAAGCAATAGCCCTGCATATCGGGAAGATTATAGAACATACAAATGGTAGGATAAATGGGCCGGGGGGAGCAGCCGAGCTACTCGGGATCAATCCCAGCACACTCAGAAGTCGTATGAAAAAGTTGGGGGTAAGTCGATAGCACCTCGGGCATTCAGACAGAAGCAAAAAATCTGGTACAGTTCACTCAAAACGATGGTGTTTCCTCAGAAGCAAAACCATTCTGGGATAGATCCGGATTATAAAAAAGGAGGCAGGAATGTGTAATGTTATCAAACTGACTATTTGTGTCCTATCGATGTTTTTTTTCGCCAGCCAAACGATGGCTGCACCCGCCTTGTCCGTTCTCGGCCAAGACTTTAGTTTCCCCAACAAAATTGAAGGATTACCTAAAAAGATTTCAGACTTTAAGGGTCTTGAGATCAATTTTTTCACAACAAGTGACGGCGTCAAACTATCCTACTGGGAGGCTGGTGAGGGGAAGCCTCTTGTCTTCATTCCAGGGTGGTCGGCGAACGGAGCAGAATACATCAACGTAATGTTCCTGCTCAGCAAACATTACCACGTCTATGTCCTTGATCCGCGGAATCAGGGCCTTTCTCAAAAAGTAAGCTTTGGTACTCGCATCTCCCGCTATGCCATGGATGTCAAAGAGTTCACCGATCACGTTGGACTTAAATCCGCGTACTTCTGCGGATGGTCCATGGGGGCATCAGTGCTGTGGAGCTATGTTGATCTTTTCGGCACCAAGGGCATCGACAAATTCATCTTCGTCGATGAACCAATATCGATTTACACGCATGCGGATTGGTCTGAGCAGGAGCGCCTTGATGCCGGTGGGATGACCACTTCGCCAGAACGGATGATCGCAGCCTTCACTAAAGGTACACCGACCAACAGCATGATTGTGGACATGAAGGCGAGGGAACGCTTCATGGCGAAAGACTCTCCCTACTTTGTAAACTCCGAGAGTTTCGCAAGCACATTCATCAAGAATGACCCAAACTACCTCGCTCTGGTGCTTTTCGACCACACGACCAATGACTGGCGTGATGTGATCCGTCACAAGATCAATGTTCCCACGGCGATTTTCTCCGGCGAATACAGCAACAATCTGCCGAGCCAGCGATGGATGCAATCGGTGATTCCAGGTTCCAAACTCTACGTCTATTCCAAGGCCGAACAGGGCGATCACTTTCTGGCATTCAAGAATCCGGTGAAATTCACCAAGGATCTGAAGACATTTCTGGAACAGTAGCGCTAAAATTTAAGTAATTCAGTTAATCAAACCATCAAAAGCGAATTCTACTATCACAGCAATTCAATATTCAAAGAGGCGGGAGGCAGAAAATGGCAGACACAACCATCAAGGACCGAGCAGCCGGTGCAATCATGGGCGCCTTTATCGGCGATGCGTTGGGGCTTGGGCCGCATTGGTATTACGATCTTGCCGAGTTGCGCCGCGACTACGGCGAGTGGATCAACGATTATACCGATCCCCAGCCTGGCCGCTACCACGCCGGGTTAAAGGCCGGACAGCTTTCCCAGGCCGGTTATATCCTGAAGTTAACGCTCAGTTCACTGGTTGAGCGTGGACAGTATGATGAAGTGGACTTCTGTCGCAGAATGGATGAAGAATTGTTGCCGTTACTGGATGGCACCCCCACAAACGGACCAGGAGGCTATACCAGTCAGTCGATTCGCGACATGTGGCAAAAGAGGGTACAGCAGAAGCTACCCTGGGGGCAGACCGGAGGCCATGCCGACACAACAGAGGCAATCGAACGCACCTTGGCCTTGGCGGTGCGTTATGCCCTTGACCCTGCCCGATTGGCCAGCGCCATCACCAGTAATGCCATCCTGACCCAAAACGATGATACGGTGGTGTCAATGACTGTTGCCTTTGGATCAGTATTGGGTCTGCTGGTCCAAGGGCATGCTCTGGATAGCAGGTTGTCAGGTAAGTTGATGAAACTGGTGCATGATGGGGTACTTCCCTTCCACGCGGTTACCAGCGATAATCTACAACCACCGCGCCCCGGAGATCCTGACCCGCCTCGCGCCGGGAGGTTCGCCTCTCCGGACGCTCTGCTGACCCCCTCCTATATGGCTGCAGCCGCTGCGGACCCGGACATTCGCATTGAACCGGCCTGGAAAGTGTCAATCGTTTATGGCATGCCGTGTGCCATCTATCACCAGTTACCGGCTGCCTATTACCTGGCGGCACGATTTCACGATGATTTTGAATCCGCCCTGCTGAATGCAATCAATGGGGGCGGGCAGAACCAGGCACGCGCTATCCTGACCGGTGCTCTTGTTGGCGCCCAGGTTGGCCTTTCGCGGATTCCACAACGGTTTCTGGACGGCCTGGAAGAGTCCGCCTCTCTGCGCACGTTGGCCGAAGAGCTCGCAGCGAGTGCCGAAAAATCATAACGTTGCACAGGCCAGAGAACAGGGGGTATTGATGAACACAAAGAGAATCACTTTCCCCAACGGCCGGGGGGAGCTGATTGACGCCAGGCTGGAACTCCCCGAGGACAAACAGCCGCTGGCCTATGCCCTGTTTGCTCACTGCTTTACCTGCTCCACAGACCTCAAGGCAGTGGTGAGTATTTCACGCGCCTTGAGCAGCAAGCACATAGACTTACAGCTTCGAAGCTCTTAGAGCCAAGATTCTCTTTACAGAACGTGAGATCAATTACGGAGCCGACATATCAACACTGGTGAGGATGGTCGAGGAAGGCATTATTTTACCCAAATCAATCATGAAATCTGGATACCCAAACTGATCTTCTACAGTAGATTTTTGAAAGTTGTTTGATATCGATATATTACAAGAGGCAATTCTGGTCTTGGCACCATGAACCAGTTCTCTGAAAACCGTTTTTCTATGCTCTGATCGCTCTAATCGTCGGCGGGACGGCAACACCTGTCGCTTTGAACACCTTGCCGCAGGTCCCCTGACATTCTGTCCTGACCGCCAGCGTTGAGCCACTTTCTTCCAGGATTACTTCCTGAAGTGCTTTCAGATCCTGTTTGATGTCGGCCCACTCAAACTGGAGGCCCTGGCTGACCAGTCTGTCGTCCAGTTCCTTTTTTAGCACCAAGGCCAGGAAACTGCAGAATACATGCCCTCTGATGGTTTCATCCCGCTTGTGATAGATGGGACGGGTGTCAATTGCTGACTTCATATCCCGAAAGGTATGTTCCACCATCCAGAGCTCTTTGTACTTGAGCGCCACTTCCCGCGCCCTGAGCTTTGTGTTGGTGGTCAACACCCAGATGCCGTCGTATTTGGCATCGGCTTTGACCTTCTCTTCATCAAGCGTCACGCTCTTGTTTGTAATGGTGAGGAAGCCGCGATATCCCTTGTTGCTGATCAGCGATGACGGCGCTTTTGCAATCTTCTCCTTCAGTGATTCGACAATGGTGTTCCGGTCGGCTTCGTCGCGTCTGGCCTGACGCTCGTTCTTGCAAACGATGTAGCGTGTGCCGTTTACAATTACCTCTTTTACTTTGAGTGGAGACGGATCTTTGCTATGTACCCCTTCCGGATAGACCTCCTCGTAGGGAGTTTCATCGGCAAGAACCTCGGTCTTCACTTCTTTCACCAACCGCATGCGAACGCCAAGGATATAGGAGAGTTTTTCCTCTTCGAGGGCCAACATGGTGTCCTTGCTGATCATTCCACGGTCAGCCACGATGCAGAATTGATTAGCGGCGAAGCGCTTTTTGAGCCGTGTGACAACCGGTATGGTGCTGGTTACATCCGCCGTGTTGCCAGGCCACATCTCGCAGGCAATCGGTTTGCCACGGTCGTCAAGTAAAGCGCCAACCACCATCTGGTTCAAATCAGGGCGATGATCTTTGGAATGTCCCCGCTCACCGATTGTCTTGCCGCCTTCGCCTTCGAAGTAAAGTGCGGTGGTGTCCAGAAATACAAAGTCCAGATCGGTGAAAAGATTCTTGCGGCGGTCGAACATCTGCTCTTCGAT
>JABBNX010000200.1 GCA_019352135.1 Pseudomonadota bacterium | reverse complement strand
AGGCCTGGGGCGTCCGGGCGAACCGGCTATTCGATCTCGCCATACCTCCCGACATGCTAGAGCCTGCTGCAGCTCACCTGCAGCGGATCGGTGTATGCCGGGACTGCACAAGGGACCGGCTGGTCGTAGAAAAACCGTTTGGTCGAAACCTGGCTTCAGCACGGGAACTGGACCGGATTCTGACCGGCATGTTTGCCGAGTCCCAAATCTACCGGATCGACCATTATCTGGGTAAAGAGACGGTACAGAACATCCTCGCTTTCCGGTTTGCCAATTCCCTTTACGAGCCACTCTGGGACCGGCGCTACATCGATCACGTGCAGATCACCGTGGCCGAGACCGTGGGGGTGGAGGAGCGAGGGGGGTACTACGACCAGGCAGGCGCCCTACGTGACATGGTGCAGAACCACCTTCTCCAGATCCTCTGCCTCATTGCCATGGAACCTCCGGTTTCCTTCGATGCCGACGAGGTTCGAAACAAGAAAGTTGATGTGTTGCGCGCCATCCGTCCCATCCGGCCCGAGGAGCTCCATCATGTTGCAGTGCGGGGACAGTACGGTCACGGCATCGTCGAGGGCACGGCACGTCCTGGATACCGGAACGAACCGGGAGTAGCCCCCGATTCGACTACCGAGACTTATGCGGCATTCAAGTTCTTCATTGACAACTGGCGCTGGCAAGGAGTGCCGTTTTATTTGCGCACCGGCAAGCGGCTACCCACTAAGGTGTCGGAGGTTTCCATTCTCTTCCGCCCGGCTCCCCACCAACCGTTTCCCGCGGCTGCAGTTGAAAACTGGCAAACGAACCGCCTGATCATCCGTATTCAGCCGGAGGAAGGGATCATCACCCGCATCCAGGCAAAACAGCCGGGTACCCGCCTTCTGCTTGGTCCGGTGGATATGCAGTTTCGTTACCGCGATGCCTTTAAGATCGTTCCGCCCGAGGCGTATGAAACACTGCTTCTGGATGTGGTACGAGGTGATGCCACACTATTCATGTGGTCCGATCAGGTGGAATGCGCCTGGAAGATCGTCGAACCGGTACTTGAAGCATGGGAATCCACACCTCCGGGTGATTTTCCCGATTATTCCGCCGGGAGTTGGGGGCCTGAGGGTGCCGACCTCCTCATAGCGAGTGAGGGGCACCACTGGCTGCAGCCTGTCATGAAAATGGGAGAAAGTGCATGATCAGAGTATGCAATGATCTGGAGGCACTGAGCCTTGCTGCCGCAGAACTATTCGCGACTGAGGCGCGGCACGCAGTGACGGCACGCGGCAGATTCACCGTCGCTCTTGCCGGTGGAAGCACACCACGCCGCACCTATGAGATCCTGGCCAACGAATCCTTCCGAGATCTGGTCCCTTGGCAGAACACGCATATTTTCTGGGGTGACGAGCGCTGCGTCCCTGACGGCGACATCCGGAATAATGCCCAGATGGCGCGGCAGGCGCTGCTCAACCACGTCCCTATCCCCCAGAATCACGTCCATCCCATGGTCTGTAATCGTTCTCCGCAGGAGGCCGCAGTGGAATATGAAGCGCTTCTGCGCGGTTTCTTTGCCACGGACCGTCCCCAATTCGATCTGGTACTGCTGGGGCTTGGGGAAAACGGCCACACGGCATCCCTCTTTCCCGGCACTTCAGTTCTGGATGAGCAGCAGCACTGGGTGGCCAGCGTGTATGTGACCGAAGAAGGGGTGCACCGGCTTACCCTGACGGCCGCGGCCATCAATCAAGCGGCACTGGTCGTTTTCCTCGTCTCAGGGGCCTCCAAAGCGCCAATCTTGCGAAACGTTTTGAAAGAGGCTCAGGAGCCGGGCAACATTCCGGCCCGCCTGATCAAGCCGGCTAACGGCGGATTGTTGTGGCTGGTGGACCGGGATGCTGCCCGTTTTTTGCGACAACGAAAGGAGTGACAATTCATAAGTATTACACCAGTACCACACTCGCAGCTCCCTGCCTGGCAGGCGCTGGAGAACCACCAGAAAATAAAAAACGTTTATCTGCGGCAGTTTCTGTAAATAAATATGCTATAATGTTAATTTGCAATCTTTTCAGAGATCTATTCTGAATTCAGCTCCCACGCTAGTATTCCGGACGCTCAATCTTCCGTTCATATTTTTCTCGATGATGTTTTTCGACATAAAAAGGCCGATTCCGGTCCCCAACGGTCCCTTGGTAGAGAAATGAGGATCGAATATCTTGTGAATTATTTCATCGGAAATACCGCCGGCATTATCGCTGATAATTACGACGGTTCTACTCTCTTCAAGGCCCGCCGTAATACGAACCTGTGGATTGGCTGTTTTGTTCGCCTCTAAAGCCTCTTTTGCATTGACCAGTATGTTAATAATTACTTGGGAGAACTCATTCGGATAGCCATTAATACAGGTCTCTTCATTGCACTTCATATCTATTTTTATCTGGTAATTATCAAAACTTGCTTTGACAAGCTGCACAGCCCTCGCAACAGTCTGGCAAACATTAAAGTCTTCTTTTTCTTTGTCGGGTTTAAAAAATGTCCTGAAATCGTCGATAGTCGCGGACATGTGCATGATTAACAGCATCGCCTCTTTAATCGACATGTCCAGAGATTCCTTATTCAAACTTCCCGAGTCATATTCCAGCATTAAACTCTGAATTTGAAGCCCGAGTGCATTCAACGGCTGTCGCCATTGATGGGCAATATTATTGATCATCTCACCCATGGCAGCCAAGCGACTTTGCTGTATCAGCACCTGATCTTTCTGGCGGAGTTCAAGAATTGATTCTGCTACGCGTTTTTCAAGTGATTGGTTAAGTTCCTCAAGCTGTTGACTTTTAAATTTGAGCCTTTCTTCAATCAGTTTCCTGTCGGTGATATCACGAACAATAGCCCACATCATCATCGGGCTTCCCTGATCATCACGAACAAGCTGGGCTCTTAATTCCACCGGGAAGACTGTGCCATCTTTTTTTCGGTATTCCTTTTCGTAAATATCAGAGTACCCTCTCGAAACAACCTGTTCTTCAATCATTTTTTTCTCAATTGAATGCCATTTCTCGGGTGTAAGTTCGGTGTATGTCTTTGAAAGCAGTTCTTCCGGCTCGTATCCCAGCAGAGTCCGATAAACTTCATTGAACTGAATGATCCCGCCGGTCATATCTGTGCTGACATAGGCGTCTATCATACTTTCTGAAAGAAGGTTGAACAATAGTTCGCTTTTTTTAATCTCGTCTTTTAGTTGTGATGATTCAAAAAGATAGCGGCTTACAAGATTATACAAGAGGATGCTGGTTATTATGACGAACAAGAAACCCTTGAATACCGAAATTCGCGTGAGTGTGGAGGGATCAGTGGTGAATAAACTCAGGTTTGTGTCAGATATATATATCCATAAGAAGCTGAATATCGCATAGATGGCTATTATTTTTAGCATGTTGTAGCGTTCTGTTTTGCTAAACACCCTGTTTTTAACTAAACCGGTCATGGCAGTTCCTTGCAGTCAGATGCTGCAGACACATTAAGTTGCCCGGATTCGAAGACTATCAGTTACAGTATGATTACCCCCTAATATTAGACATTTCTGTATATCACCTGCCTTCCAAAGTCTAGTAAAATCCGTTCAATCTGTCTAAATGTGGCTGAACAGGTGGAAACCAGGTATAAGCCAACCACTCACTCTTTTCAGGCTGGTGATGCCCGTGATTGTGAAGTGCCCTCCCCTTAATCACGTTATAGCCTCCCCTACCCGTTTTTGTGAAAAAGATTTATATGGTTAATAAGAATAGAAAAGGAGTAAACTAACTCAGTTTGCACACCAAATTAAATTGCATGGGCGGGACTGGCATGACAAACGTTACACAGAGTTTATCAGGATTAGGAGATATCGCAGCAAAGATTCAATCGGGTGAAGCCGATCCCGCCACAACGGCCCTGAACATCGGATCTTTGCTTGGCAACATGAGCATGACCATTATCGTCATAAATATTCTAGCAGGACTTGTTGGGTCGGCCTACTTCATGTATGGAAAGAAACGGAGTAATATCAAAATATTGTGTAGTGGAGTGGCTCTCTGTGTTGTGCCGTACTTCATCAGCAACACGATATTCCTTGTCGTTGCATGCCTGACAATGGCAGCTGCACCTTTTGTCATCTAGCAAAACAGGCACCGTTAAAACCATTCACGCCATCGGGTTGAGTCGCGTAGCGGCCTTCGCCTCATCACTCCGGACATGGTTTGAATGGTGCGCTGTCACACTCTGGCTGAACTCCTCGCATTAACTTCGTAACTTCGGAAAATTCCTCCGGAGTATTCAGGTTTCGGAAGGACTCATCCGCTCCGTGAATGGAGTGAAAGGTATCATTCGCTATCTGTTTCGTCTTCAATCTGTCCAGCAAATTCATAATACTTTTGTCACCCAGTTCAATAACCTGCTGCATGGCATTCAGGGCCGATTTGGCATAGAGCGCATGGAGCGGTTCACGAAAACCGGAGCAGTTCAAAGGAACGACGGCATCATATCCCTCAAAGTTTTGGCAGATAAGCCGAATCAAAGCGGCATTGAGAAAGGGCATGTCGCAGGCTGCGGCAAAGATTCGATCTGTGCAGCTGGCACGCAGCCCGGCATGCAGACCAGCAATAGGACCGGCCCCCGAATAGATGTCCGCCACTGTACGGCAGGAGATGAATTCGTAGAGTTCGGGCGTGTTCGTCACCATGATGATATCGCGGAAGAGCATCGCCATGATTGAGTACACCCTTTCAATAAAAAGCCGCTCACCTATTTTCAGAAAGGATTTGTTCATACCCATACGGCGGGAAGCGCCACCAGCCAGGATAACCCCGGTGACACCGGCTATGTGTCCGCAGCCAAAAGGCTGTTCACAAATATTGTTTTTAGAGGTGTCAACATAATTCATTCGCAAAGATTACTCCTTAAGAAACACTCTAATACACTACTATCAGAGATTACAAGGCTGAATTATCTTTACTCCTGTATGGAGCGCAGCGCCAAGCGCTCCGGTGATGGTCGGGATGCTCGGCACCAGCACCGGCACTCCAAGCTTTCGCGCCACTTCATCGACATTTCGGATAGAAGAACCACGCGTGACAAAGTTTTCGGCGGTAACATAATGAAATATCTGAATTTACTGTAGAGCGCTGCTGAGTTTTAACCTGTTTAGCTGAAGACCTGGAAGATGATATAGAAAATATCATCGATTATTTTGAGATGGATTTTCTGATAAAGCCCGGAAAAAGAACAACCCCGAATCCACCCTATGAGGGCAGTTTCGGGGTCAGTATGCTCCCGATTCAGATAACTTAAAATAGCAAAACTATCTTCTTCAGACTAATGTAGCTTTACTGCCTCAGCGTGGTGAGGCGCAGCGGCTTGTCTGCTGCCGCCGATAGGTGGTGATTCAGATTTTTCTGCTGTCGTAGGCCC
>JABBNX010000199.1 GCA_019352135.1 Pseudomonadota bacterium | reverse complement strand
CCGATCTCGTTTATCATGGTGGTGTGGCTGTCTGTTCCAAGCAGGGTATCGGGAAACGCAACTGCGGCATCCCCATCGCCCCTACTCTGCCAGACGACCTTGGCAAGATATTCCAGATTGACCTGGTGACAGATGCCGGTTCCGGGCGGGACAACCCGGAAGTTGTCAAATGCGTTCTGCCCCCAGCGCAGGAAAGCATACCGTTCCCGGTTTCTTTCCATTTCACGTTCCACATTTATCTGGAATGATTCGGGAGAACCGTAACTGTCCACCTGCACCGAATGATCGATGATCAGATCAACCGGTATCAGGGGGTTGATCGACTCCGGATCACCACCTGCGGCGGCGACGGCGTCTCTCATGGCGGCCAGATCGGCGACGGCAGGCACGCCGGTGAAATCCTGCATCAGCACACGACCGGGACGGAATGCAATCTCCCTCGTTGACGTGCGCTGTTCCAGCCAGTCGCCAAAGGCCAGGATATCGTTCTTTGTGACCGTTTCCCCGTCTTCGTTGCGCAGCAGGTTTTCCAGGAGGATCTTGAGAGTGCGGGGAAGTTTGGAGACGTTACCGCCGCCGGCCAGCTCGACGGCATCTATCTTGTGGATACGGAAATCCTGACAGTTCACTGTCAGATTTGCTGCAGAATTGAATGAATCAAGTGATGTTTTCATCATTGGGCAACCTTTCCCGTGATTTTATTGTAACCTGCAGGAAAGAATACTCGTGAAAAATCGTGTTGTATACTGCCAAAATGCTCAATGGGCACGCACTCTGTCAGGTTCTCTTTACGCCTTTGATTACATACAGCGCCGCAGCTGTCGGGTCAGCACTGTCAAGCAGTTCTTCGCCATCAATCCCCAGAAAATACTCGCCCTGTGTGTCAAACCATTCTGCTGCGGCCTTCTCGAGCTCCTGCAGGTTGGTGTGTCTGAGCTTGCGGACATAGAAGTCTTCAGTGGCGTATCTGGTTTTAAAAAACTCTGAAGCGGGGTTAAGCAGCATGGCGAACAATCTTCCGTCCGGCTTAAGAACCTGGGCGGTTCGCTCAAGAGCCGTGCGGTAATTTTCAATAAACTGTAGTGAGGCGATATAAAGCACCACATCAAAAGATGCCTCCGGAAACGGCATCTCCTCTGCAGCGGCAGCAATAGCCCTGACAGAATCCGGGGCACATGCCAGCGCATCGCGGGAAACATCCAGGCCAACCACCATAAAACCGCGGGCTGCTAGGCCACTTTCTATGTGGGCCGGGCCACACCCCACGCTAAGAATTTCGTCACCCGGAATCACGTGCTGCAGGAGGTAGCCCAGCTCAGCCGCAAAGACTTTTTGCCAGAACTCACTCCTGCATGATTTCAGATACTGTGCGGTTTCATCTGTCTGCTGCATGCACTGTCCCCTTGATACTACTGTATGATCTTGTTACATATTTCCACCAGCTCGTCTGTTTCAGGGAAACGGTACTGTTCCAGACGGGAAAAAACCGCTACCTCATTTACAAACACGGCAAACTCGCTTTTTTCTGGTCCTACCTCTATTACAACCTCTGCTGCCTGCAACTGTTCCTTCAATTCTGCAGCGAGACTCGCTGCACGGGGCTGATGCCCTCAAGATGCACAATACTGAATTTTGATCTTCATACGCTTACCTCCTTTCGTCTAAAATGTGACAACCTTATCCGACTCAACAACCAGGTTGTAAAGGCCCTGCATGGTGGATGTGGCACAGACATCACTGCCCCCAAGATCACGCAGCTTCATGCAGGAACCGCAAGACAAAATGGTTCCGCCTTGCTGAACAAAACTGGCGACCTGACCCTTGACGTCAAAACGTGGATCATCGAGACGAACGGCTTCAACCCCCTCTGCAGTCAGAAAGACATTTACGTCATCACCCTGATTGCGGGAAAAATTGGCAAATCGTAGAGCAGTGAAAACCTGTTCTGCATTGGACTGTGTGATGACAACGGCAAGTTTCATGATGTTCCTCCTCGTAGGGCTGAGATAGTCGATAGCTATCGCACACAGCAGCTACCGCCTGATGAATGTTTTTCCTGGTCGATGTCGGCCTTGACTTTACAAATAACCGGCTCCCCCTCTTCCAGCAGCTCAATAACCGTCAAGACCAACTTCGGACGACTCACGTAGTAGCAGCGCTGTGAGCCGTCCTGGGCAAAATTCACAATCCCGGCATGACGAAGCACGGTCAAATGCTGTGAAATATTGGATTGGGATGCTGGCAGGATGTCCTGAATGTCGGTTACGCACTTGGTCCCTTTAAGCAACTCCGCAACTATCTGGAGACGGGTCGGATGAGCAAGGGCCTTTAGAAACTCAGCCCATTTATTGGCATTATCAAAATTCACAGAAGCTCCCTTAGTGATATTAGAATATTCGTATATCAGGTGACAAAAAAATGTCATCTGTTTTATGTCCGGTTGTTGAGTGTTAGTGATGGTGTGGTATAAGAAATTTTTTGGAATACCTCTACAAAGAAGGGGCTAAAATACAGGGACTATCCCACAAACAAAGGTTGGGGGATAGTCCCTGTATTTTTTGTACCACTGCAAACCATTTATTCCAGACATCGTATCTGCTTACTCTACCGTAACGCTCTTGGCCAGGTTCCTCGGCTGATCGACGTCGGTGCCCTTCAATACGGCGATGTGGTACGCCAGAAGCTGCAGGGGCACCGACAGTAGCAGCGGTTCAAGATCTTCATCAAGGCTCGGTATTTCAATAACCGTTTCTGCTCTGTCGCGAACATCTTCATCGCCGACGGAGCAGATGGCGATCACACGACCGCCACGGGCGATAATTTCCTCCATGTTGGAGAGCGTCTTTTCATACGTGCTCCCTTTAGGCACCAACACAACCACCGGCACATCCTCGTCAATCAAGGCGATCGGCCCATGCTTCATTTCACCGGCCGGGTACCCTTCGGCATGGATGTAGGAAATTTCCTTAAGCTTTAACGCCCCTTCAAGGGCGATCGGATAATTTTTGCCACGCCCGATATACAGAAAATCACGGGCATTCATATATTTTTTTGCAATTGCTTCGACCTCTTCATTCAGCTTGAGGGTTTCCACCAACAAGCCCGACACCTGTTTGAGCGACACAATCATGCGCCTCCCATGGGCAGCATCGATCGTGCAGTTCGCTCTTCCCAGGCGAATAGTAAAGAGATACAGGGCGATCAACTGGGTAACAAAGGCCTTAGTTGATGCAACGCCGATCTCCGGACCGGCATGGGTATAAATCACACCGGCAGCTTCGCGGGCAATGGAAGAATCAACCACGTTGCAAATCGCCAGATTCATCGCGCCGCGCGATTTTGCTTCGCGCAGGGCCGCCAAAGTATCGGCCGTCTCCCCCGACTGGGAGATGACGATAGCCAGCGTGCTTTCATCCACAACCGGGGTGCGGTACCGGAACTCGGAGGCGAAATCAACTTCAACCGGAATCCGGCAGAGTCCCTCGATGTAAAATTTACCCAGCAGAGCCGAGTGCCATGAAGTGCCGCAGGCGATGATGACAATCCGCTTGATCGCCGCCAGTTGGCGATCACTGAACTGCAGCGTCTCAAGGTGAACATCCCCCTCTTCCTCAAGCAGCCGACCGGCGATGGTGTCACGAACCGCGCGCGGCTGCTCATGGATCTCCTTCAGCATGAAGTGCCGGTACCCCCCCTTTTCGGCCATCAAAGGCGACCAGTCGATATGTCGCGCTTTTTTATCAAGGGGCGCCCCTGCGATTGTTGAGAAATAAGCCGAACCGTTTCTGAAAACGACCAGCTCACCATCCTCCATAAACACCATCTCGCGGGTATTGGCTAAAATGGCCGGAACATCGGATGCGACGAAAAACTCTCCTTCACCGAGGCCAACCACCATCGGCGATCCCTGTTTGGCGGCGATCAACGCCCCCGGATCCTTTTCGTTGAGGATACAGACAGCAAATGCCCCGCGCAATTGTGCCAGCGTCTGCCTGACAGCCTTTTCAAAATCGGCTTCGGTATGGAGCGTTTCCTCAATCAGATGCGCGATGACTTCACTGTCAGTTTCACTTTTGAACGTGTGACCGATCAGCTTAAGCTGATTTTTCAGTTGCAGATGATTTTCTATGATGCCGTTATGCACCAGAATAACCGGACCCGCCTTGTGCGGATGGGCGTTGATTTCTGAAGGCCTGCCATGCGTTGCCCAGCGGGTATGACCGATGCCAACCGTTCCGGCAAGCGGCTGATCCCGCAAGAGATTTTCAAGATTTATCAGTTTGCCCTGGCTTCTGCGAATAGCGGACTCGCCATCAGCAAGCGTGGCAATCCCGGCTGAATCGTAACCGCGATATTCAAGTTTTTTAAGCCCTTCCAGAATGATCGGGGTTGCCTGCTGCCCACCGATGTATCCAACAATACCGCACATATATTCTCCTCACTTAATCTGTAATTACTCTGTATGAAACATGGTATGTAGTACCATAAACACCTACTTTGTGGCACGTTTTTTTTGCTGGTGACGCCATTATCACCATGCTCAGTCAAGAGCATCCGTATTGCCGGGGATTACCGTCTCTGAAATGTGCCTGTCGAACTTTACGGATAGTTTCCACAATCAGCATCTCCTTAAATCTCCTCTCTCTTATAGAATCAAGAGAGTATGGAGGAGGGTGCTGAGGTGGGTCAATTTTGGGCGCCGATTTAGGCTAAAGGTGGGTCATTATTGCACGCCGATTCACAAGTTTCCAGAATCCAAGATGTAAAAGACACTTTGGCGAGGCTAAAGGAGCTTTCTATTTCTTATCCAAGCGTATCAATTACAAGTCTTGACGCTGTAGAGGATAGCATTAAAGCTGTAGAGCGTGAGACACAGGAAATGATGACATATGTACCTAAAACTGCATCTGAATCTATACACCGGCACAATAGCAGAATGGGTGAAATAATTGCAGATAAAGACAGCGTTCTTGACGGTGTTGTATATCTCGCTACGATGCAATTACGTACGCCTCTATGGATTCTTCAAAAAGACGGTGAAATGTGGTGCAAGGGTGAACCGCCAGAAGTAGGAGAACCATGGATGGGTATATGGCGCCCTCATGTTAAGACGTGGAAAGAACTTGGATTCAAGGGGAGAAAGGAACTTCCCGAAAGCGATTGTGCGTCAGATATTGGCCCCGTAAATCACAAAAAATATCTAAAGTTCTTGATAGATATCAGGACTGCTGTTGAAACTAATAATGATAGTAAATCCAAAATATCATCTTTAAAAGCCGTTATGCGTAAAAAACAATATGACGACTTTATTGATAGACACGGCGGTAAAGATAAAATATTGCAGTATTTTGCGTAGGTACTACCGTTTACACAGAAAAGCCGCTATCCAGATAAGGAAGGCGGCTTTATTCTTAACTGTTGTGAATTGACGTGTTTTATCTAGTTTCCATCCGGAAACGTAACATGCTGAATTTGTTTGTATATCTAGTATAAAATAGTTCAATTATCTGTCATCTTGTGCTATTCTGCTACCCATAACAGCT
>JABBNX010000198.1 GCA_019352135.1 Pseudomonadota bacterium | reverse complement strand
TCTGGCTCGGCCACCCTAAGGTGGCCGAGCCTTCCTCAATGGCGGGTTCCCGCTGCTCTGCATGCTCGGTGTGTTCATCTGGATAGGGGGCAATCCGGGTCCGGCCCCCGGCTGGGCAAAATGGAACTACGAAGGGTTTGAAGCAAAGCCGGCCTGGCCGCTCTTCAAACAGATCAACAGCGCGCTGCAGGGGGGGGTGGGCGACCCCCGCGTTATGTACGAGCACTCCGAGGACCACACTGTTTTCGGCAGCAGCCGGGCGTTCGAGTCCCTGCCGCTTTTTGCCGGTCGGGCCACACTGGAGGGGCTCTACATGCAGGCCTCCATCAGCGCTCCGTTTGTCTTTTACCTCCAGTCCGAGATATCAACAGTTAAGTCCGCACCGTTCCCGCAATACGAATACGCCAACATGAATTTTGCACGCGCCCTGCCGCATCTGTGCATGTTCAACGTCGGCGAGCTGGTGATCCGCAGTGCCGGTGCCAAACAGGCGATCCGTACCGCCGCAGGATATCGCCTCAAGGAAACGATCGGCGAATATGAACTGTGGGATGTTACGGCTAACAGCGGTCACTATGTGGAGCCGTTGGCTTTTGAACCGGTCCTGTTTACTGCAGATAACTGGAAAACAGACAGCTACCGCTGGTTCATGAACGGTTCGCAGCTCGATGTGCATCTGGTTTTTGATTTGGACAAATCCGCCCAGAGAGAAAAACGTTTCAAGGCCCAAGCACGCGATCTCTCCGCACTGCCGCGCATCCCGATAGACACCACAAACTGCCGGATTAAAGAAACGATCGGCAATGACGAGATCCTGATCAAGACGAACTGGATCGGCAAGCCGCTGCTCGTCAAGGTATCCTACCACCCCGACTGGAAGGTGGAGGGGGCGGACCGGATCTACCTCGTGTCGCCGTCGTTTATGCTGATCTACCCGACCAAATCGACGGTGCGCCTCCATTATGGCAGGGGGTGGCCGGACCGGGCGGGAGCCGCCATGACGATACTCGGCCTGGCGATCCTGCTGCTGAACCTGCCGGTGGTCGGCCGCAAACGCACGACCCTCTGGCGCCTGGCGGCTGTTCGCTTCCATATTCCGCCGTCATTGGTCCCGGATATCCGGACCACACTTCCGGTCCGGGTCAGAAAAAGCATTCTGGCGGCATCGCTTGTCATTGCTGCGTTTGCAGTGGGGTGGTTCTGTTATTACAGCATCACGAGCGATACGAACCGGCTCTTCAACAGCGCGGTAAAATACAAAGACGCCAAACAGTATGACAAAGCGATTGCTTCCTTTCGTGCCGTGGCCGCCGACCAGCCCTTTTCCAATCTCTCGCAGGATTCCGCCTACTACATCGCCATCTGCTACTATCTGGAGGAGAAAAACACCGAGGCGATAGCCGCCTTCAGGAGTCTGATCGGCACCTATCCGAAAAGTCTCTGGGTACCGGAAGCCTGGTACCACATCGGTCTCTGCCAGTTCCGTCTCGGACGGCTGGCGGAAGGGGTCGCCACGATGAACCGGGTCATCCGCGACTATCCGGGCGCCGAATGGGCGAACTATGCCGTTGACCGGCTGGCGGAAAAGGGGATGAAACCGGTGGAGGGCACACCGTGACGCAGCCGCCAGGGCACCAGTCCCACCTTTCCATCGTCATCCCCGCGTTCAACGAGCAGGGGAACCTTGGCGAACTGTACGCCGTTCTCGTGCCGGTCCTCACGGCGGTCTCCCTCCCCTGGGAGATCATCTTTTCCGACGACGGCAGCCGGGACGGCACCTGGGAGGAAATAACGGAGCTGCACCGCCTGGACAGCCGGGTCAGGGGGGTGCGCCTGTCGCGGAACTTCGGCCATCAATACGCACTCATGGCCGGTCTGGCGCACGCCCGGGGGGATGTGGTGATCTCCATGGACGCCGACCTGCAGCACCCGCCCGCCATGATCCCGGATTTGGTCGAACAGTGGCGGCAGGGATACCGGATCGTGCACACGCGCCGCACCGACCCGCCACACATCAGCCGTTTCAAAAAATGGAGTTCGGATCTCTTTTATACCATATTCACCCTCCTGAGCGGCGTGCCGATGGAGAGCGGCATGGCTGATTTCCGCCTGCTGGACCGCCAGGTACTCGATGAAATACTCCGGTTCCGCGAAGACGGCCTGTTTCTGCGCGGGATCGTGCAGTGGGTCGGCTATGAATGCACCACCCTCCCGTATCGCTGCCAGGAGCGCTTCAGCGGCACGAGCAAATACACCCTGCGCAAGATGATCTCGCTCGCATGGGCAGGCATCACCTCGTTTTCAGTCATTCCGCTGCGGCTTGGCATCTACATCGGGATAGTGACCAGCATACTGGCCTTTACCGAGATGGCGTATGCGATCTTCATGCGCCTTTTCACCACGACGGTCGTGCCCGGCTGGGCGTCCGGGATCGCGGTCATATCGTTTTTGTTCGGCATCCTGTTTATCCTCCTCGGCCTGATCGGGGAATACGTCGGCAGGATCCTGATCGAGGTCCGCAGGCGCCCCCGTTTCCTGGTAAGTGAACGGCTCGGGATGAGGGACGAGGGATGAGGGGAAGGGTGGTAAAACCCTGGAGGCCGGCACTGTTCCAGCTTCTCAGGTTCTGCATTGTCGGCTGCCTCAACTTCGCCATCAGTTATACGCTCTTTTTTCTCTCATACCGGTATTTCCCCTTTTCCGCGCTGCTGGCCTCCCTGCCGGCCGGCGCTGCGGAGCGCGTCGCCGCCGGCCTCAGGGTTCTGGGCGCCACGACCATCGACGGCGCGGTTGCCACTGTGATCGGCTTCGCGGCCGGCATGGTCAACAGCTTCGTCTGGAACAAGTTCTGGACATTCAACGCGGCTCAAGAGACCAGCAGACAAGCGCGCAGATTCATCGTGGTAAATCTGGCCTGCCTGCTCCTCAGTGCCGTTTCTGTTTTTGTACTCACCGACATGAATAACCTCCCATACACCCCTGTCTGGATGGTAACGATGGTTTTCGTAACGGGTATCAATTTTGTAGCCAGTAAATACTGGGTTTTTGTTCAAAAGTAAGAGAGAAGGTATAAATCGGAGTTACGACATGACGACAGATAACGGAACTACTGATAACGCCGCCGCCGGTCGCGACAGCTTCTTTGCAAACCGCACTGCGACGGTGGCGCTCACGCTTCTGGTCATCGTCTACGTCGCCTTCTTCTGTGCCACCTCTTTCATGACCTACCGTGACTTCGGGATGTCGGCCTATGATATCGGCATCCACGACCAGGCGCTCTGGAAACTCTCCACCCTGCGCGGCTTCTTCAACACGATCAGGGGAATGAACATCTGGGGCGACCACGTCTGGATCATCATGGCCGTCATTGCGCCGTTGTACCGGATCGTCCCCCGGCTTGAAACGCTGCTGGCGGTCCAGACCGTCGCGCTGGCGGCCGGCGCATTTCCGCTTGCGGCCTATGCCTACCGCAGGATCGGCAGCCGTCCCGTCGCGCTGCTGCTGGCAGCGGCCTTTCTCCTCTCCCCCGCCCTGCAGAACATGAATCTTGAAAACGCCCACCCGGAAGTGCTCGCCGTACCCTTCATCCTCTGGATGATTGCGGCCGCCGAAGTCGATTCCTGGCCGGCGTACGGCATCGCCCTGCTGCTCGCGCTCTTCTGCAAGGAGGATCTCGCCCTCACGACTTTTGCCGTCGGTTTCTACGTGTTCTTTCGCCGCAGCAGAAGGGCAGGCGTTGTCACCATGCTCCTCAGTGTCGCCTATTTTATCATCTGCATGAAGCTCATTCTCCCCTACGCGAACGGTTCCGGTTTTTTCCGCTTTCAGAGCGGTTACTGGTTCAGCGACTTTTGGGCGCATAAATTCGATGTCCGCTATTACGCAAGCATCCTTTCCCGCCCCGGCGTCGGGCAGTACGCCTGGAAGCTGTCGTTCCCGCTGCTCGGCCTGTTTTTGCTCGACCCGCTGCTGCTGCTCGCCGCCATACCGGGGTTCGTCATCAACGTTCTCAGCGGCAACGTCTATCTCGTCGGCATCGATTACCACTACAACTACCACACGCTGCCGATCCTCTTTGCCACTACGGCAAGCGGTATTTCCGTCATGGCGGGATGGGTACGGCCAAGACGGACCCCCGCCATCGTCATTGCCCTGCTGATCCTTACCGCCACACTCGCCGCGAACATCACCTGGAGCCAGGCCCCGGTAACAATCTGGGGGACTCGCCTCAACCACCAGTGGCGCCAGCTTCAAGAGGACCGGAAATGGTCCCGTTTCGAACAGCTGATCGCCCTGCTGCCCACAGATCCTGATATCCCGATTGCCGCCTCGCACAATCTTGTACCGGCGCTCGCGCACCGCACTGAAATCTACATGCTCCCGAACCCGTGGAAAGTCTATTACTGGGGCATAGCCGGAGAAAAGCGCCCTGCGCCTGACCGGGTTGAGTGGCTAGTTCTTGATAGCCGCTCCATCGACAAGGAAATTGAGCCTATCGTCGCACGCCTGTTTGATTCCGGTGAGTTTTGCAAAGTCGCCGAAGATGGTGATTGGGTTGTGGCAAAGCGCAATGCACCGTCAGGGGCAGCAGGGCGCATAGTAACGCCGTGGTCTGGCGATCTGCTGAATGTCGTGCCGCCGGAGCGGGGCATCCGGGCACGCGTGTTTGCGAGTAAAACGGTGCTCACGTCGCTGCGGCCTCTCTTTGGCAGGAAGCCCGATTTTGAAATTGTGACCGACGCGCTGTTGATACCGGAGACGCAGGGTGTGCTCGCGATGAGCGACGGCCAGTCCTTGAAGGCGTCCGACAACGTGCGCGTCGTCTTCAGCGGAGCATGGCGCGCGCGCGGCAGGGAAGAGACTCAGTTTCGCGTCCGTGCCGATGACGGCTGCCGGCTCTATCTGGATGGGAACATGGTCATCGATTACAACGGGACGCATGCCTTCGGAGCCAAAGCCGTCAGCAAACCGCTCCGCCTCGGCAAAGGGCCGCATGTCATCGTGGTCGATTATTTCGAATGGGGCGGCGCTGCCGGTCTCAGCGTCGAGTGGAAAGCCGCAGGGGGGCATTTTGAGCAATTGCAGAGCGGAGCATTGCTCCCTTAAAGTTAAAAAGTCCTCCACCGCGTGCGGGAAGGGGGTGAGGGGTGCTACCTGTAGTCCCTTCCCTGTCCCGAATTCCCTCTGTTTTTAAATCGTCCCCTGTTTTTTTTGTATATTTTTAAGCGAAGTTATTATATACAGCTTACAAATCTATAAAAAAGGCTTTAAAGCTGGCTTTAAACGAATATGATGCTTGACAAAGGCGTGTTTTGGTATTATCTAAACTGCTCTGTATTTAAAAATTATAAAAAATGAGGGGGAGGTGCAGTAAAACTCTTTTATTGTGATAAAATATTTAAGATCAAGGTGCAGGATAAAAACGAAGGTAAAAAACAGAGGAGGTAGATATGAAAAAGTTTTTAATGATGTTTGGTGCAACAGGATTATTAGCAGCAATGGTTATGATCGGCGGGTGCGGGAGTGATAATAACTCAACCCCATCAGTGACGACAACCACAGCC
>JABBNX010000197.1 GCA_019352135.1 Pseudomonadota bacterium | reverse complement strand
CTGGGTGATACCTTCCATAAAGAAATGGGAACAAGTCAGGATGACAGCCGGTCATTCACTTCCAATGATGCCTATCTGGATGCAGTCTACTCCTATTTATATGCATTGATTCACGACGACATCAACCGTTACAAGGTAACCGATTCAGAAGCTGTCCTGGAAACTCTGGAACCAGAAGGATGGTACAGAAGGATTGCACAGAGAGTTGAGGTATCAACGTGTCCACTTCCTGCTGCAGAGGCACAGCAGAAATATTCCCTGAGTATTTTTCAACATCTGACACTGATGGGATTATTGGCTCAACGTGATGGGGATTTGAAGTTCGATTTTAATGATCCGTCCGAAGTGACAAGCCTGTTTGCCCGTGGCCGTGTCTGCCGAAAGCACATGAAAAACCATCTGTTCGCTGATAAAAGTCATTTGAAACGCAACAGGCTCCTGGAAGGAACCCGTAGTGAATTCGGAGAAACTGTTCAATTGACTCAGCTCGGCATTAAGGCACTTCTTGGAAAACAGGGCTGCAAGAGTACTGGGCAGGAACTGAAAATGCGGGTGAAGAAAAATACTCTATTCGACTTTGAAGAGCCCAAGGTGAACAAGGAATCCCTCCAGTTGCCGACACCAGTCATGGAAGCCATACGGTCGCTGATATTTTCTGAATCGCAGGTTGGGCAACAAATCAGAAAAGGTTGGCATTTATCGCTTCCCGCTGCCTGGGGTTCACCGACAGGTAGTACTGTATTGCTATATGGTCCACCAGGAACCGGGAAGACATTGACCGCCCAATACCTTGCCAGTGAGCTGAAACTGCCGTTACTCAAGATTGATGCTTCACGGGTACTCAGTTGCTGGGTTGGGGAGAGCGAGCAGAATGTACGGCGTATTTTCGACGATTATTCCAGTCTGCAGAAAGAGTTGGGAAAAGCCCCCGTCTTGTTGCTCAATGAGGCGGATCAACTTCTTGGCGCTCGCGACGCCGGAAGTAATGCGGTTGATCGCATGAACAACAACATGCAGAACCTGTTTCTGGAAGGATTAGAGAGGTTCTCCGGAATACTGGTAGCGACTACTAACCGGCGCGACCTACTCGATGAAGCTTTTTCGCGACGGTTCACCTATAAGCTGGAACTACCACCCCCTGACAGGATGTTGCGAATAGCACTCTGGCAGAATCACTTGCCGATGAATCGGTTGGCGGACGATATAGAAATTGAGCAATTGGCTGACCTGGGACTGACCGGTGGTGAAATCCGGCTGGTAATCGAACGTGCAGTACGACTACTGGCCTACCGGGGCATCACCACAATTGACAGTAAAATACTCATGGAAATAGCCAAAGAAGAAATAGCCAGCCGGATGAAGCGCAACGGAGCATCAGGCAAAATCGGATTTGGAACCGTAACAAGTTGACCTCTCAGTAGTTCACCGCAATTCAGCACCTTCCCCTGCAGTTCACATCAATCAGCACAACTAATGAATAGCGATACCGGGACTCAATCCTTGGCCGGCATTCGTCTATTCGCAGATCAGTCACACCATATCACAAGGAGGTGAATCCAATGACGCCGACTTTCTAGGCTGTTACGGCGGTATTCCGTCACATCGGCATTAAAAGCAGTCTTCACATTACTAACACGAAAGGAGAACACATCATGAGCAACGCAATAACAAAGATCGAAATCGACAAGGACCAGATGGCTCTAATCGAATCCCAGTTTTTCCCTGCAGGGGCCAGCAAAGCGGAACAAGCGTATTGTTTCTCAGTCGCCCGTGAGCTTTGCCTGAATCCAATCACCAGAGAAATATTCTTCGTCAGCCGTAGACAGAAGATCAACGACAAGTGGGTCACCAAAGTAGAACCGATGGTCGGTCGTGACGGTTTCCTGTCCATTGCGCACCGTACCAACAAATTTGCCGGTATTGAGACGACTGCCGGTATCCGCGACGTACCGCAATTGGATAATGGCAAATGGGGCATCACGCATCAGCTTGTTGCAGAGTGCAGCGTCTGGCGCAAGGACAGCAGCAAACCGTTTACCGTACAGGTTGCCTACAACGAATACTGTCAGAAGACGACGGAAGGCAATCCGACCAAATTTTGGGCCGAGAAACCGGAGACCATGCTGAAGAAGGTTGCTGAATCCCAGGCACTGCGTAAAGCCTTCAATATTCACGGAGTCTACTGCCCGGAAGAGCTGGGAGCCGGTTTCGAGCTGGTAAACGGCGAAATAGTCACCCAGGCAATAGAAGCTGACTTCACCAGAGTTGATACAGACAAAACCCATCTCACCATCGTCAAGAAAGACGCGCCAGCGCCACCAGCAAAGCGAGCCAAGCCGCAACCAGCGCCCCCTAGCGTCCCATCACAGCCTGCCGCTGACGATAAAGGATTGGCCGATCCACCAGTAATAAATCATCCGCTGGTCATTGATGAAGTGGCGCGACATCTTATCGACCTGCTGGATGGCAAGCATATCTCCTACGAAGTCACCATCAATGGCAGTGACGGCATCATCTCCGCCAAATCGTTCGACGAAAAAGAGCTTCTGAAATCATCCGGTTTCCGTTGGTCCACAGACGCGAAGCGCTGGATTTTCAAATTCAAGAACGAACCGTCAGCCCGCTAAACAAAGGAGCTGACGACACATTGTCCGTGACAAGCCAGTAAATACTGAGCTTGCAGACTTGTAACTACCGGCAGGGTGCTAACTATGCGCCCTGACGTAATACCTAGAAAGGAATTTACCATGAATCTTATGCCATTTTTCGAGACCGCAGTAGTGGCATTAAACCACAATAAATGCGCCGAACTGGGTGACCGAACCCAATACATCGGCTCAAGTGACGTTGCCGGTTGCGCCCGAAAAGTCTATCTGCAGAAGACGCAGCCGGTAACGCCAAGCGTCAGCACCCTGCTTAAATTCTCACGGGGTCATGCTGCCGAGATATTGATAGAAAACATCTTCAATGCCGCTGGCGTAGCGCATTTGTTCGACACACAGGTAGAACTGGAGCACCCATTCTATCCTTTAAAAGCTCATGTGGACTTCCTCTTCCACTCCGATCTTGACGGCACACCGGAACATCACATCATCGAGGTTAAATCTGTCAGCGCTATTCCCGATGAAATTTATCCACAATGGAGCGACCAGCTTTCCTTCCAACTTGGGCTGTTGCACCTCAAGAACCCTAAGATTAAGGTGGGTGGTTCCATACTTGCCATTGATTTGAACGCCGGTAAGATGCATCAGTTCAACGGTTTTTCCTACAATGATGCGGTATTCAATTACCTCTCCTGCCGCGCCCTGTACCTTCTGGACTGTCTTGACGAAAAGGACGAAGCACGTCCATCAGTCTCCCATACCTGTTCCTACTGTTCATATCGTACCGATTGCCCAGCCCTGACATTACCCAAAGTACAATTGCCACCGGAAATAGAAGCTCTGGCCGGTAAGTACGCAGAGCTGAATAGCACCAAAAGCAGTGCTGAAAAAGAGATGAAGAGTATCCGGCAGGAGCTGATGGACTTTACCGGTCCGGCCTTTAAAGGCTGTTCTGACACCGTTAACCTGATTGTTTCCTCCGTTGCTTCCAGTCAGGTAGTTGATGCCGAACAGCTGTTGCAGCAGTACCCGGATATTTATTCTGAGGTGTTGAAGGAAAGAGCCGGATATACAAAGTTGGAATGCAAGCCGGTCAAACCAGTCAAAGCGTAACCGCTAACAATCACACTACATACCAGCGCCCTTGTTCCCCAGGTTCAAGGGCGCTTCCTTTAGGAGGACTTATGTCGCACTACGGTACTGGTCTTATAGGACTGGATGTAAAACCCCGCAGGAAAGTCGGCTATTCAAGGCGCAACCGCTACAGGGCAAATCCCAGCAGATGGCTATTCCCCGCGATTCTTGCAATGGTTACCCTGTTGATCTTTATTGCTGCCGGAATACGGTAAGGGAGGCGTTATGGGAAACATGAAAGAGTTATTCCAGGAATACGGCACGGATTGCCTCACCAAAACATTGCGGATGCGGGTTATGCGACCGGTCTACAGCAGGGAAGTTATCCGGGAGGATATGCCGGTCTATCTCGAAACTAAACGATTTACCTCACCACTACAGGTGTTCGAGATGTTCCGTGACCTGGTACTGGAGACTAAGGAACACTTCTTGTGCCTGCACTTGGATGGCAAAAACCGCATTGTCTGCCTGGATCGAGTGTCGGTAGGGAGCCTCAATCAGAGCATTGTGAATGTCAGGGAAGTACTAAAATCGGCACTCCTGAGTTCTGCCGCTGCAATTCTGCTGGTCCATAATCATCCTACTGGAGACCCGAATCCCAGTAATGAAGACATTGCCATTACCAGACGCCTCAAAGAATCGGGAGAACTGATCTGCATTCCGGTGCTCGACCATATCATCATTGGCGATGGGCAGTACGTGTCTTTTGTGGAACGGGGGTTGTTATGACAAATGACCTCATAAAGCGCGATACGGTCTCACAGTTGATTGAAAACTATGAAGCAGCGGTTGCAGATATTACTCAAGCCTACAAACTGCTGCACGCTGCGAAGGATCGCCTCAATGCATCGTTCGGCATGGGGCAACGCATCCACTCGTTTGACGTCCTGCCTCATGGTTACCATCACGGAGCAACGCTGTCTGATGATTCACTGGCACAAGTCATGGTGCAGATCAAGCTCGATGCCTGGCGGGTGCTGATGGAGCGGCTGGAATTGAGAAAATTGTTGTCTATTGCCCGCCGTGAGGAACTGAACAAGCAGCTGTCCGATGGCAAGGGACTGCCGGATATTACACTTGAGAACGTCTGGGGGATGTTTGAGTCAGCGGTATCGAACGTTGACCGGTATATGGAAGAGGCGGTGCTGGAGGTATTCGAGTTCCTCCGACCACCGTCATCGAAGTACAAGACCAACTCAGAGTTTGAAATCGGCAAGCGCGTTGTCCTGAAATGGTATGTCGAGGCCAATTATTCCAAGACTGGATTCAATGTCCGCTATTCGTATGATTCGCGGGTGACGGCTCTTGATAATGCCTTCCTACGACTGGACGGAAAGGGCGTTGTCTCGACCTATAATGGCCCGACGCAAGACGCTATTAAGCTCGCTGGTAGTGACGGTCTCTGCGAAACAGACTACTTCAAGCTCCGCTGTTGCCTGAATGGGAACTTACATCTGGAATTCAAACGCCCTGATCTGGTGCAGCGACTGAATGCAATTGCCGGTGGTGCGAGGTTACGTAAATAATCTGTTCCATACAAAATACACCGAGCACAGATAGGGGTTTGAGACCCCTATTTGTGTTTCTAAAGGAGACACAATACTCATGGATACTAAATCACGAGAAGGATTCAGTCTTATTCCTGCCAACTACACAGTGCAAGAAGTCTTCGGCTTTCCGTCGCAACTGCCACTCGCAGGCTTTGCTCCCGGTCATCCGCTGGTCCCGAAGACAACTCCCGGTTATGTCTGGGACGCTAAAATTGCAAAAGACTTTATCGAATGGCTGACGGAACCAAACCCGGACCCATTATGGATAAGTGGACCTACGG
>JABBNX010000196.1 GCA_019352135.1 Pseudomonadota bacterium | reverse complement strand
CAACACCCAAAACCTATTACTCATTTGGTAAAACTAAGTCAGGTTCTCAGCGGTAAACCCGGAAACCAGCTCCTTAAAGGCGAAGATTTTCGGGTTTAGTTATTTGTGGTTCTTGTCTGCGGGTGCAAATCCTAAAGTGTTATTTCAACACCTTTGTGGAATGGCTTGCTTTTAAAGCGCCCTTTGACTGTTTTTGGCATGGTATGGATTACCGGGAGTTTTTATTTCTCACGGCAAATGGCGATCAGCGCTTCCATCAGATTGGTGGTAGTCAATAATCCGACAAGCTCATTGTTGATGTCGGTTATGCACAACCCGTTAAGCTTGTTGTCGTGAATTATCCGGGCGGCCTCACAGAGCGGGGTGTCGGGGGTGATAGTCATCGGATGGGGGTTCATCGCATCTTTGACCGTTGTTTTTGCAAGAATGTAATGTACCTCCCACGTGTCCAGAGAGGTGGATTGCCCCGGTATGAAGCTCTTGATCATAAGATCTGTGATCAGCCCGCAGAACTTACCTTCACATGTTACCGGCAGGCGGCGGATATTATTCTCCTTCATAAGATGCATGGCCTCAATGATGGATGCACCCTCTTCGATGGTGATCGGATCAGGTGTCATCCATTGATCAACTGTTTGCATAGTGGATCTCCTCACATTCCGAGAAATGCTTTCTTGACGTGGTCGTTACTCAAGAGATCGCTGCCGCTGCCTGACAAAACGACACGGCCGGTCTCCAGCACATAGGCCCGATCGGCGATCTTCAGTGACTGGAAGACGTTCTGCTCTACCAGCAGAATCGTGACCCCCTGTTTGTTGATCTCCTGGATAATCTCGAATATAATTTTAACAAATAATGGTGAAAGTCCAAGCGACGGTTCATCCAGAAGCAAAAGTTTGGGATTGGACATCAGGCCCCGCCCGATTGCCAGCATCTGCTGCTCGCCCCCGGACATGGTGCCGCCCAGCTGCTTTTCCCGCTCCTTCAGGCGTGGAAACATGCCGAACACCCGCTCCACGTTGGCCTCGCGGTCTTTTTTTGCGCTTTTGATGTACGATCCCATGCGCAGGTTCTCCAGCACCGTCATCTCGGGAAAGATCTTTCTCCCTTCCGGCACCTGGACGATACCGCGTTCAACAACCTGATGCGATGCAAACCCGTTAATACTCTCACCATTGAAGATAATAGAGCCGGATGAGGGCTTCACCAGGCGGGAGATGTTCTTGAGCATGGTGGACTTGCCGGCCCCGTTGGCGCCAACCACAGTGACAATCTCGCCTTCATGGACCTCCAGCTCGATATCCCACAGTACCTTCAGATCACCGTAACTGAAATTGAGTTTGTTGACTGATAACATTGATTACCTCGATGAAACGGCAGGAAGTTACTCACTACCCAGATACGCAGTGATTACCTCGGGATTGTTGACTATCTCCTGAGGTGCGCCCTCGGCCAGTTTTTCACCGGAACAGAGCACCACCACGCGATCGGAGATACGCATGATTGCTTTCATGTCGTGTTCGATGACCATCTGGGTGATCCCCAGCTTCCTGATGTCGAGGATCAATTGAATGATCTCCTCGCTCTCGGACGGGTTGAGGCCGCCCATCACCTCGTCCAGCAGCAACAGCCTGGGCTGGGTTGCCAGAACGCGAGCCACTTCCAGTTTTTTACGCTCGCCGATCGGCAAGCCGCCGGCCGGAAAATCAGCACGATGTTCCAGCCTTACGACCTTGACCTGTTCCATGGCCATCTCACGGGCTTTTTTGAGGGAATTGGTGCGGCAGAGCGCTCCTACCATGACATTGTCCACGACGCTCATCTTGGCCAAAGGCCGAACCTTCTGCCAGGTGCGGACCATGCCGCGTTTGCAGACTACGTCAGGGTGCAGTCCATTTATAGTCCGGCCGTTAAACATGATCTCGCCCCTGGAAGGAGGATAGTAGCCGGTGATGCAGTTGAACAGGGTGGTCTTGCCGGCTCCGTTCGGACCGATCAGTCCCATGATCATACCCTGCTCCAGCTGGAAGGAAACATCGGAAACGGCCGCCAGTCCGCCGAAAAACTTGCTGACGTGCTTGATTTCAAGAATGGCCATCAGGCTGCCTCCTTGCGTTTCTTTGCCAGCAGGGCCTTGAAGAATCCGAGAACGCCATCCGGCATGAACAGGATAACCACTACCACCAGGATACCGTAGATCAGCACATGGGCGTGGGAGAGGTTCTCTGTCAGGAAATTGCCGAAGGCGGAATCGGCATTTACCATGCCTGACGATATCAGGCTTTCGCCGATCAGGTTGCTGCGGAGCACCTCAGCCAGCGGCACCAGCACCACTGCACCGACCACGGGACCGAAGATGGTGCCGATACCGCCGATAATACTGATCAGGACAATCTGTACTGAAAGGTCCAGCGATAACACAGTGGTCGGGTCGATAAATTTTATATAAATAGCGTAAAAGCTGCCTGCCAGCGAGGTCAGCACGGCAGAAAGGGCCAGGGCACTGTTCTTGTAGAAGGTCAGGCTGATTCCCAGTGAGTGGGCTGCGTCCTGATCTTCACGGATGGCCTGAAAAAAGTAGCCCGCTTTGGAATTTTGAACCAGCCAGGTCACCAGTATGGTAATTAGTACCAGCATCAGACCGGTGTAGTAGAAGGGAATTTTGCTGTTGAAGGTGGTGATGACAGTACTTCCGATAGTGAAGGGCGGCAATGTGGATATCAGGATTCCCTCGGCCCCTTGGGTAAGGTCGGGCAGGTTCAGGACGGTGAGGCGGACAATCTCGGCCACCGCTATCGAGGCAAGCACGAAATAGGGGCCACGCAGCCGGAAACAGATACTTCCGATTATCAAAGAGAGTATCAAGGCGGCAATCATACCCACGATTATTCCCGACCAGGGGGGGAGGTCATGCGCGCTCAACAGCAGAGAGCTTAAGCGGGAGTCTTTGGCCAGTTCCTGGAGTTCAGACAATTTGTCCGCATCGAACTGGGACGCATTTATTACGATCATGGTGCCGTAGGCACCTGCGCCGAAATAGGCTGCGTGGCCAACGGAGTATTGGCCGGCGTAGCCGCCAACAATATTCCAGCTTTCGCCCATGATGATACTGAGAAACAGAAGAATCATGATATGCCGCGCGTATGGGCTCCCCACATAGACGGGAAAGGCTATCAGCAGGCAGACGATTACAATAAACGCAATCAGGGCTACTGGAGAAGCACCACGCCGGTTGATGAAAATACTGAAACGATTCATGCGGCATCAGCCTCCGCTTACGTTCTTGATGTGCCCATCAGTCCGGACGGCTTGACGAGCAGCACCAGCAGGAATATCGCGAACACCACGACGTCCTTCCATTCGGACGATATGTAGGCGGCACTCATTGATTCAACCACGCCGATTATTACCCCGCCCAGCGTGGCGCCGACAACGCTTCCCATGCCACCCAGAACGGTAATGACGAAAGCCTTGAGGGTGAAGGCACTGCCGACCTGGGGGAAAATATAATAGGTCGGCGAGATCAGGGCTCCGGCGGTTCCGGCCATTGAAGCGCCGATACCAAACGCCAGGATTGACATCCTTTTGACGTTGATCCCCATAAGTTGGGCCGCTTCGCGGTCCTGCGCCGTGGCACGAATGGCTTGGCCGGTGTCGGTCTTCTTTAGGAACCAGTAAAGCAGTGCCGTAATCACGACGGTGATCAGGAACGAAATTGCCAGCGGCTTGGACACAGACAGTCCTGCCAGACGATAGCTGGAGGATGAATATGAGGTAGTCAGTATTTTGTAGTCCGACGTGAAGGCCAACATCATGCTGTTGCTCAAGATCAGTCCCAGGCCGATAGTGAGAAGAATCTGGTTTTGCGGCAACGCCCCCAGAACACGGTTGATAAAAAGCTTTTGCAGCAGTGCACCGAAGGCAAACATGAGCGGTATGGTGATGAGAACCGAGACGAAGGGATCGATTCCGAACAGCGTAAACAGGAAGTAGGTCATATACATCCCGATCATCATGATCTCGCCGTGGGCAAAATTGATAACACGCATGACGCCGAAGATTATGGTCAAACCGATACCGATCAGGGCATACACCCCGCCGATCAAAACGCCGCTGATCAGTGATTGTAAAAATAAAATCATCAAGTTTCTCCCGAAGGGGAAGTAGTAAAAAAAGGGGGCGATAATAATATCGCCCCCGGTTCAACAAAATAAATTACCACTTGAAGGGAAAGATCGGCTTCCTGGTCGCGAACTTGGCCGGGAAAACTGTTTCGTACTGGCCGTTCTGGATCTGCTGCACAAGCATCGGGTGATTGTTCTGATTGGTATATCCGGCATAGTCGGCAAATTTCACCTCACCCATGATGCCGTTCCACTGGCCAGATTTCAATCCTGCACGGGTTTTTTCTCGGTTGCCGCCATTCTTGGCGGCTGTTTCAGCCATAATGAGCATTGCTTCATAGGCACAGGCGGCATGATATGACGGGACTTTGCCAAATTTTGACTTATAGCGATTGTAAAAATTACGGGCACCGGGCCAATTGACATCATCGGTCCACTGGGTACTGGAGAAAACCAGGTTGGATATTTTTTTCTGCGCCAAAAACTGGGACGTGGTAAAACCCGCACCAGCGCCGAGAAACGCCTTGGGAGTCAGGCCGATCTCGCGTGATTGGCGCATGAGAGTAATTGCATCAACTTCGTAGGAGACCATGAAAACCAGGTCCGGATTAAGGGTCTTGATTTTGGTGAGGGTCGAGCGGAAATCCGGAGCACCCTTCTGGTATTTTTCGTCAGCCACTTCGCGGATCCCCAGTTTTTTGGCATATTCCTTGGCTGTTTTTACCGTGGAGATGCCGAAGTCGGTATTGGCATATATGTAGGCAATTGTTTTCGGCTTATCAACCGTCAGGATCGCGTCCATAAGTACAGACGAATAGACATCAGCCGGTGCGTTGAGACGGAAAACATATTTATGCCCCTTGCGGGTGATATCCTCTTTTGCTGCCGCGGGGATTAATTGGGCAAGCTTGTACCTGTCGGCTTGGCTGGCAACGGCATTCGCACAAGCTGAGGTATAAGGGCCGACTACGCCGGCCACGTTGTCCCGGGTCGCCAGTTTTTCAAAGGCGGAAAGGGCTTTTTCCGGTTTTCCGGTATCGTCTTCCTTGATCAGGTCAACGTCGATGCCTTTTTTCTTGAGATCTTCCAGGGCCAGTTTTACGCCATTGGTCAGGTTTTCCCCGATAGGAGCCTCGGCACCGGTGATGGTGTTTATAAAACCGATTTTTACCTTTGCCGCTTGGGATACTCCCGGAAGGGCAAATCCGAGAATAAGCGCCGCCATTGCAATTTTTCTGTACATAGGTAACCTCCTCTGGTTTGGTTTGTTGCCTCCTGACGCAGGTGTTTCTGTGTATTTATAACATTATGTTTTACTACAAAGCAAGTGTCACATTTATGCTGCAGGGCGATTGCTTATAATATTCCATGATACCGAGTAGTTATTTTTGTGTATTAACACCAATATATTAAAGTCTGACTGACCCATACCGATACAGTACTGTGAATCCATTATGTTAGG
>JABBNX010000195.1 GCA_019352135.1 Pseudomonadota bacterium | reverse complement strand
AAAACAGTAAGTATTTCAATTCGATCAACATTCAAACGGTAGACAATGCGATATCCTCGGTAAATAAGCTCTCGAATATCAGGATTACCTGTTTCTGGCACACTCCTTCCGCTTCTTGGATTGTCAGTCAAAATTGCTTCAGTATGGTCAATGAGGGCATCAACAAACTGAACAGCGCGCTCTACACGGTCACGTGCAATAAACTCCTCTATATCAACTAGGTTGTTACCAGCTTCCTGTGACCATGTTACGCTCATGGATTACCCACACTTCTTCGGGCTCGCAGGGCTTCTCGTAGTTCGTCTGTAGTTTGGGTGCGCCCGTTTTCAACGTCTGCAATCCCCTTCTCAACAGAATCAAGAAAAGATTTTCGGTAAACCAATTCATCGTAATCCGAAGCTGACAACAGTACACCAGCTGGTTTGCTGTTTTGGGTAATGATAAGCGGATGTCTGGATGTCTGAAGAGTTTTGAACCACTTGGAAATATTGGTTTTAAATTCTGCAATTGGAACAATGTCATTACTGACTGAAATAGCTCTCATTGTTTTACCTCCTTGATATAAATCTCTTTATGGTCAAAATATAGACCAATAAAACGATCAACGCAAGTGCTCGGTTCATGTTCGCCCAACGTAAAGTTGAGGGGCGCGCCGCTTTTGGCGCGTCCCTCTCGAACGCCATGTTGGGCCGTTACTTGTTTGTGCTCCACTCAACCAACGGGTCTCTCCAAAGTTTGAGGTTCTTTTCATCGGTAAGGCGGAATACTGCATGGCCTTCACCGGAGTTCAGTACGATTTCTTTGTATGCTACTCCTTCTGGGAGTTTTCCATTGCAGGAACCAAACTTTTCATCTTTGGTGTCTGTGATTGAAAGGATGCGACCTTTCACTTTGGAATAGTTGATGGTGACGGGAATAGCCGGTTTGATCGGGCAACCAGCAAGCAACACGAAATTGACCTTCGGATTGCTGACCAGTCCTGAGGTGACCAGGGTGGTCATGGACCCCAATGAATAACCTGCTACGGTTATATTTTCAGGAGGCGTACCTTTAGCCAACAACGCCCGCACCTGCTCGGCAATTTTTGTCGCATATGACTGGACACCGGCAGCGCTATCGCCAATATCAGCGGTTCGCAATTCAAAAACAACATTGAATCCAGACTTTTTTAGCTCTTGGATAATTGTTTCATATGCCTTTACCTTCGGGTCTTTCAAATCCTTGATGCAACAGCCATGCACATAGAACAAATATTTCTCGGCTGCATGAGCAACTGTTAAAGAACCCGCCAGCAATACGGCACCAGTGACTACTCCTATTAACGTTTTCATAATTTCTCCTCCTCATGGTCGTCCTGCACTGGGTAAAAAATCGGGTCGCACGGCAGTAAATATGCGGCCCAACGGGGCTTCGGCGCAGCGGCGGAGCGTTAGCGAAGACCGTCTGCCGCCGATAGTTGAATTCTCTACTTTCTGAATAACAGGCCCGGTAGCCACGTTTCGGAGTCTGTTGGGCAAAATAGGAAAAGGAAACAAATCACTATTATTGCCGGGATTATTGTCGTCAACATGAGATTCTTTAGGTTTGATGCTGTTCCCAATCTGTTTTTGATTATGCATTGCCAGACCATTGCACCTGCCAGCACTGGAACTGCAAAAAGCATGGGGTAAACTGCTCCTCCGAGTCCGATGGGAATTCGGAGCCGCTCATAGATGTATCCAACAAGGAAAAGATTCCAAAAAACAATACCGGAGATCAAGACCAATATGGATGCACAGCAACTCCACCTCCATGATTTTAAAAAGGAGTTTATTTTCACTTTCCTTCTCTCTCTCCAACATGGCGGCGGTATCAGCCGACCAGTTGCAGCCACCTTGTCGATTACTTCACCACGGCTATCTTTAATCTGGTTTTATCAATTCTTGAATCAATGACCATGCCAATGAGGAACCATTGGATTGTCCCAAACATTACGAGCAATGGGGGAATCATGAACGCCAATAAAGATGATGGGAAATCAATAACCAGAATTGGAAACCAAAAAATCATGCTCCATTCATTGCTACTTGCGAAGGTAAATACAGTCAGAAAAGCCGTAAACAGAAAGTGAGTCGCTGGAAGAATGTATTGCCATTTTTCAGCCTTCATTTTTTTGCTTAATCCCCAAACTACAAAAAATAGCAGGGGCAACGGCGCGAATATTTTTAGATAGATAATTGTCATTTTTTATTGATTCAACGGCTTGGCAGAACAGCGGGTTCACCGCTGTTTCTGTCTTGTTGGACATTTCATCTCTCACAATAAATTTGCCGGTTGACTTTATACGTCATTGCCGTATAATTGAGCCATGGTCACTTTTGTCGAATCTCCACTGTTTTCAAAAAAAGTACATGATTACCTGACTGACGATGAGTACGGGGTTTTTCAGAAATTCCTTGCCACCAGTCCAGACACTGGTGCTGTGGTGCGTGGTTCTGGAGGAGTTAGAAAGGCGCGCTGGAGCCGCCGTGGAACAGGAAAAAGCGGCGGGGTCAGAGTTCTTTATTTCGCTCGTACAGAAGCAGGGGAAATCTGGCTACTTCTGATTTATGCCAAGAGTGCAGTTGACAGTATTCCCGGTCACATTCTCAAAGCCCTTAAAGAGGAGATGGAACATGCCACTCGATGAAAAAAAACTGCTCGAACGTGATGCAAAACGCAATATTGGCGAGGAACTGCTCCAGGCCGTGCAGGATATCAAGGCTGGTCGGGTTGGGCGAGTTTCCACTATGGAAGTTTCTCCACTTGCCTCAGCTCGTCTCAGGATTGCTCTTTCGCAGAGCGAGTTTGCTAAAATGCTTGGCGTGTCGCTCCGCACCCTTCAGGAATGGGAACAAGGTCGTCGCACTCCATCGGGCGCGGCGAAATCGCTTATCACCATTGCCATCAAGAAACCGGAAGTTATAAAGCAACTGCTCGCAGCCTAATACACCGATTACGTGGAGCATGCTTTGGCTCCACGTTTTGCTTAAAATGGGTGCAGGTTATTGCATTATTGCTATAACCTTTACTGTTTCCATTCGTTTACATAATATGCTCAAGAATTTCAACTACGCTTTGAACGCATGGCAAGCAGATTGTGTTTCTCAGGTTGTTTTGGTTGAAGTATTTCTTGCCTTCTTCAGTGGCAATATCACATCCAGCCAGCAGTTTACGGCAGCTAAATGTCCCATGTTTCAAGGCAAATTGATCCATAAGTTCTCGCGTTTTTGAGTAAGTCAATTCGGTTGCCGCTAGGTCATCTTTTTCACCTCTCCCGTGTTTGCACCCAATTACAATTATTCCACCGGTAACAGCGCCACAGACTTCCTCTTTGCGCCCCATTCCTGCTCCGAACCCACACGCCAATTTTAAAGCAGTTTCTTTTTCTATATGTAGTTCGTCACTGAATGAGTACATTACCGATTGTGAATAGTTAAAGCCTTCTTGAAACTTCGCAACTGCTATGTCAAGCTTGCTATTCATTTCATCTCCTGCTTTTGTTCAACGGGCATGGCTTTGACCTGCCGGGTTTTAGGGCAGGTCGTAAGCCTTGTGTACGCCCGTCATGGGCGTGAACTTATGGGGTGCAAGTCCCCTGTACGAGAATCCAATCACTGTCGCGATGACAGGGTAAAACAAGTACTAGCCGAAGGCAAGGGCGTCTCCGCGAGGAGGGGTCTGGAGGAAGCCGGAGCGCAAAGCTATGAGCCGACGTACAGAAACAGCATACAAGGCCATCATCCGGACAAGTCAGCACAACATGACGAAGTCCACGGATTCAGGAGAAATGGTAAATGCTGCGGTTGTGTAGCGACAGTTCACGTTCTTATCCGGGGAGATCTGTCCGGATTATGCCGGCATAATTTCCAGTTTGTTTACTGTCATGGTTGCTATTCTCTGATCAGAACTTCACAAACTCGACTCGGCGGTTATTTGCTCGACCTTCAAGTGTTTTGTTGCTGTCAATCGGCTTGGCATCGCCAAATCCCACATTTTTAAGCCTGCCGGAATCAATGCCTTTCTCCTCCAGCCAAGCTTTGACCGCAGCAGCCCTACGCTCGGAGAGCGGATTATTAATCCCCTTGCTGCCCTGATTGTCGGTGTGCCCTTCGATGGAGAACTTCAGCTCCGGATCGTCGTTCAACAGCCCCAGAATCATCTTAAGGGTCGGAAGCGACTCGGCTTTCAGCGTGGACTTGCCAGTATCGAACAGGATGCCGTGGGTGATGATTTTACCATCGGTATCCAGGGCAGACTTCATCTCCTTGCCCCCCTCCGCCAGACGAAAGTTTGTGAACATCATCTTATCGGTCTGGTACCCAGCGATGTTCGCCATTCCAACGCCGATCTGTCGAATCGGCCTCTTGACGCCGTCTGGATCGTTAATGACGCGGGTGCCGTCGACGTAAGCCTTGACGAACGTCCCGTTGATCGTGACGGAGATACGGTGGATCTTCTCATCCTGCATGTTTAGTTTTGTTGACGTATTCAGCGAGATGTTCTCCTCCCCGGAGAACTGGATCTTGCCTGCCTGTTTTCCCTGACCGGCGCCGGTCCCTGGCCACCCCTGCTTATCCCCAAGCAGGAAGAGGAAGTACCGGTTGGGAAACTTCGCATTCGATTTCAGAGCGTTGCTGAGAAAGGCGTCAAACTCGACGGTGAATTTCTCTGGCATATCCCCCTTCTGGTTCAGACGTATGTATTGGACCGACGGGTACTGCTCCTGACCTTTGTTCGCCGGGTTGCTCCTCAGCAACCTTCTCCCCTGGTACTCGACGACCTCTACGGCGCCGTTGTTCCCCGGCTTGGGGCCGTTGAGGTGCCACTTGCGCGGGAACTCACCCACGTCCGTATCAGAGAAGTCGTCGAAGAAGATCATCTTGTCGCCGGGGACGAAGTCGAACTTGGTATAAACGGCCTCTGCCTCCTCGATGGAGAGGTTGCCGGAAGGGGCTGCCGATGCACCCCCCTTCACCTCCTGCTGGTCAGAAGTTTTCTGTGCCGGCTGCTTCGATCCGGTCGGCTGTTCCTTATCGCCCTTCACGGCATCCCGGATGCCCCCCTTGGTCGCATCGTAGGTGCTGTTGCCGGCATCGTTCACCGCCCGGTTGCCAAGCCGCTTGCCGATACCTTCTACCGTGTCTCCCAGCCAGCCCGCCTGGCAGAAACTGGCGGTGGCGAAGATAATAATCCCTCCCAACAGTATTCTTGTTTTCATTGGCTCCTCCTTGATAATTTCCGCACGATGTACAGTCTTTACAGAACGTGAAAGGGGTCAACCCGCGACATTAGACAATTTCCTCGCCCAACACCTTCGCCTCTCTTTTCACATGGTCATTCTCCGCCAAATCATTTACAAAACTATCGTACATCATTGTAACCGCTGCGTACCTGTACCCTTAATATCCCATTATTGTCTAATGTCAAGGGCTGACCCTTATGCTCCAGGGCGATTGCTTCAATGTTCGCTTTTACCAGTAATCAATTATCAGGTCAGGGCTTTAATGTTGTTTTCTCATAAAATCCTTTTTTGGGGTAACAAACGGCTTTCTTTCATTGATTTTAGGGGACAGCTATCCTCGTAGAGGAT
>JABBNX010000024.1 GCA_019352135.1 Pseudomonadota bacterium | reverse complement strand
AACAATACATAGTAAAAGAATTGTTCTTTTAAAGACGGCAATATTTGCCGAAATCTCCTTGCTCCGGGTAGGACCGGGGCTCGAATCCGTGAGGAGGATTTTCAACATGAGGAAGTATGAAACAATTTTTATCCTCCAGCCTGAACTGAGTGAAGACGACATCAAGTCGGTAACCACAAAGGCACAAGACGTCATTTCGACGTACAAAGGTGAATGCTTCAGGATGGATGACTGGGGCATCAGAAAGCTGGCCTACCCCATCAAGAAATCAGCCAGAGGTCGTTATTATTATCTCCGTTTTGATGGAGACAGTGCTCTTATCGCCGAACTTGAGCGGCGTTTGCGGCTTGACGACAAGGTGTTGCGTTACCAGAGTGTGAACATCACCGACCTTCCCGAACGTGCTGTACCTGAGAAGAAAGTCGAAGTTCCGGAAGCAGTAATGGAAGAAACTGTGGAAGAAACACCCGCCGCTGAAGAAGCTGCTGAATAAATTTCGGGAGGAGATATACTCATGAGTGACGAAAGACCAACTACAACGACAACAACCACTTCATCCTACCAGCGTCCCGCTGGTGCTGGCCAGAGACCGGCAGGTGGCCCCGGGCAACGTCCGGCAGGCGGCCCCGGCGGACAGGGCGGCCCACGCAAGAGACGCCCGTTCCAGCGCCGTAAAGTTTGCCGCTTTTGCGCAGAAAAGAACCTGACGATCGACTACAAAGAACCTCGTACACTTCGCTTTTTTATTACGGAGCGCGGTAAAATTGTACCTCGCAGAATTTCCGGTAACTGTGCAGCACATCAACGGCACATTACTGAAGCCATCAAGCGAGCCAGAAACATTGCATTACTGCCGATTGCCGCTAATCACGCACTAAGCTGATATCTTTAAAATGAGCCTAAGATCGTCAACCGACCACTACATGCGCGTGCGCCTAAAAGCGTCTTTGCTTGGAGTGGTCGGTTCGTTTGTTATGTTTGCGGCCTATCTGGCAATACCGCCTCTTGGAGTTTTTTCCGGGGTCTTGGCGCCTTTTCCTGCTGCATATAACCGTTTGCTTCATGGCAGAATTTCGGCCCTGATTGTCATACTCGGTTCGACAACCGCCATTACGGCCCTGTTTGGAATCTTTGCCGGGGGTATGTACCTTTGTATGTGCGGCATGATCAGCCTATTGATGCCGGAACTCCTTTTACGCGGAATGAGCGGTAGCAGGGTGATTTTCTGGACCACAGCAGCAAATTTACTGATTTTTACCGTTGTTTTTATTGTTTACAGCACATTTTCCGGCATCAATCTGCAGCAACTGATTTCTACGGAAATTTCAGACAGCTTGAAGCAGGCAGTCACCATCTACGAAAAAGGCGGAGTAACCGGCGAGGACCTTGAAGTTCTCAAGCATTCAATGTCTACAGCAGCCGATCTGCTACAGCGCCTCTATCCCGCGTTAGTCACAGCCATGCTCGTTGTTATTGCCGGATGCAATCTAGCCCTCATTAAACGAACCACGGCGAAAACTGCGTTAAATCTGGCTATTGGCGAGTTCTCCGCATTCAGGAATCCGGAGTTACTCGTCTGGATTTTGATTGGAGCCGCATTTGCCCTGCTGTTCCCGGAGTCCGTTATAACAACTCCGGCACTTAATATTTTGCTCGTTACAACCATGCTCTATTTTTTCCAGGGCATGGCAGTTATTACTGCATTAATAGCTAAACATTCTGTTCCCGCTTTTGTGCGGATATTTTTGTATGCAATGCTCATCATCCAGCCGTACCTGCTGGCACTTGTCGCCAGCATTGGATTATTCGATCTATGGGTTGATTTCAGAACCCCAAAAACACAGGAAAACCTGTAACTACTTGACAGGCTCGAAAGGAGAAAAAGATGAAAGTTATTCTGAATGAAAACATTGAAACGCTAGGTCACATTGGAGATATCGTAAAGGTAGCACCGGGGTATGCCCGTAACTATCTGCTCCCTAAAAAACTTGCAATCCTGGCAACAGACAAAAATGCCAAGGCACTTGACCATACAAAGCGTCAAATGGCCTATAAGAAGAACAAGGCTCTTGAAGCTGCGAAGAATCTGGGCGCAAAACTGGAAGCACTGTCAATTGTTCTCTCTCACAAAGCCGGCGAAGAGGGCAAACTGTTCGGAGCCGTCACAAATATGGATGTTGCTACCTATCTGAAAGCCAATGGCTTCGATATTGATCGCAAGAGTATTGTTCTTGCCGATACTATCAAGCACACCGGTGAGTTTTCTGTTGTAGTAAAGATTCATCCTGAAGTGACGGCAACATTAAAAGTTACTGTCGCTGCAGCATAATTTCAGACACCACCACATTAAGCCCGCAGATTCAACTTCTGCGGGCTTTTTTTCTGTCTGCCTGCCCAAAGTACTTCTTTTATAAGACGCACATCCTGATTTATAAGCCTGGTAACTTGCGGTTATACCTCATTATGCTATGATACACGCATGCCAGCATCTGCCATAACTCCGTATATCCTGGAATCACTCCGGAACCCGTCTGCATACCCGGTTCAAACCAGAACAGTTGAACTGATTCAAACGCATATTTCCTGGCTGTTCCTTACCGATACGCATGTTTTCAAACTTAAAAAACCGGTTAATTTCGGTTTTCTCGATTTTTCCACGCTCGATCTTCGTCGTTTCTATTGCTACGAGGAACTCCGCCTCAATCGCCGTCTCTGTCCGGATGTTTATGAACAGGTTATTGCGCTTCGTGAAACAGATACTGGTGCCGCCTTTGTCGGAACCGGGAAAATACTTGAATATGCTGTCATGATGAAACGACTCCCCGCAGACAGAATGCTTGACAGACTCGTTGACGAGGGCAGGATTTCAGTAGAAGAGATGCAGATAATTGCCCTGGAAATATGCAAATTTCACACTAATGCTGCCACTTCGGAGCATATTTCAGCATTCGGTTCTCTGGATCAGATTACATTTAACTGGCGAGAAAATTTCGCACAAACCGCACCATTGCAAACCTCCACTCTCCCACCAGCCACGTGCGATACTATTCGTTCCTATGTTGAGTCTTTTGCCGATTCACACCGCTCTCTTTTTACTGAAAGAATTGAAAATGGCTACATCCGGGAATGCGACGGAGATATACACCTCGGAAATATCTGCCTCGTTGATCGGACCGCGTATATTTTTGACTGTATCGAATTTAATGAGCGCTTTCGTTATTCCGATACAGCCTCTGACATTGCTTTTTTGCTTATGGACCTTGATTTCCACCGGCGCCATGATCTGGCTGATGCAACACTATCCACCTACATCTCCGCCTCCGGCGATGCTGATCTTGTAAAACTGATCAATTTTTACAAGATCTATCGCGCTTTTGTGCGCGGTAAAGTTGAATCACTGCAGATTCAAGACACCGGTATTCCCTTGGAAAAGCGTGCTGCCGCTGAGAAACGTGCCGTCCGCTATTTCCGATTGGCGCAGGGATATTGCATGCAAAGCAGTCTCCCCCCTACCCTTTTTATTACGTGTGGAACAATGGGATGCGGCAAAAGCACCCTCTCTGAGCAACTCGCCTTTGAGCTTGGGCTTGACACCTGCAGCTCCGATGTTGTACGCAAACAGCTAGCAGGATTGCGGCCTGAAACTGCAGTCCGGGTTCCATTCGGAGAGGGGCTGTATTCGCATGAAATGAACCGGAATACCTATCGCCAACTGGAACAGTTTGCCGAAAAGACTCTTGCGTCCGGACATTCTGTTGTTATTGACGCCGGGTTCGGATCACCAGCCGAACGTGCCGTATTTGCCCGGTTGGCGGCTTCTCACCACGCAAAATTTATCATCTTGCTTGTACAGTGTAGTCCGGACGAACAACGACAACGGCTGCATGAACGTTCTTCCCGAGGCGGCTCTGTTTCAGATGGAAGGATTGAGCTCCTGGATCAGCACAAAGGCATTTTTCACTGCCCGGATGATTCGGAAGGCAAAATCATCCCCGTTTCTACGAACGGCACACCTGAAGATGCATTAAATTCTGTTTACAAGAGGCTGTTCCAGCCATGAAACGACTTTTCACACAAATTTTAAACCGCCTGCAACTGCCGGAATCATGGATAATATTTTTTATCCTCGGCATCATAATGATGACATTCCCGTTTTTACAGATTTTCAACAAACCAATAATTCTGTTTGGCGTGCCGTTACTGTTTCTCTATTTAATGGTGGGCTGGATGATTTCAATTATCATCATCTACCTTTTTATGCTTGCCAGTCGCCATGCAGACAAATCGACTGACGAAAAGACCGAACCATGAACAGCGTTGTTTCCTCGGTTGCTGCGATAGCGTTTTTTTACATAATTCTTATTTTTCTTATTGCATGGTATGCCCACCATCGCAAAGAGACCGGCCGCAGCATAATCAGCAATCCGGTCATCTATTCACTATCGCTGGGGGTGTACTGCACCTCGTGGACCTTCTTCGGTAGTGTCGGAAAGGCGGCAACTACCGGGATTGATTTCGTGCTTATTTACCTCGGCCCCTCTTTGACAGCATTTTCCTGGCTTTTTCTTCTGCGCCGTATCATCAAGATAAGCAAAGAACATAACATTACTTCGATTGCCGATTTCCTCAGTCAGCGCTACGGGAAGTCCCCATGGCTTGGCGCCCTGGTCACACTTATCTCATTCCTTGGGATCATGCCATATATAGCACTGCAGTTGAAGGCGGTATCCACCAGTTTTCTTCTGCTCAGCGGCGCCCAAAAAGACACCATCGCGTTTATCAACCTTGGATCGGGCGTCTCCATTCCGATTTCCCTTTTTCTGGCCTTGACGCTGGCGCTTTTCAGTATTGTTTTCGGAGCCAGGAGGCTGGTGTCGTCAGAACGGCACGAAGGTCTGATTGCAGCGGTAGCTTTTGAGTCACTGGTTAAGCTGGTCGCCCTCCTGGTAGTTGGTTTGTTTGTAACATACGGACTCTTTGATGGCTTCATTGATATCTTCGAGCGATTCAAGTCAATAAACCCGCACCAGTTTTCACAATTATTTACATTCAACACTTCAAAAAATGATCCCAATTACATATCTACCTTCACGCTCCTCTTTTTATCTATGGGAGCAATTATGCTCTTGCCGCGACAGTTTCACGTCATGGTCATTGAAAATTCCGATGAACGTCACATAGCAACTGCGATGTGGCTTTTTCCCGCCTATCTGTTCCTGATAAACCTTTTCGTCATGCCGATCGCCATTGGCGGCATCCTTTTCACCGGCAGCAGCAGCGGTGCTGACTACTTTGTACTTTCCATTCCTCAACTCGCCGGGCATCACTACATAGCTCTGTTCGCATTCCTGGGCGGCTTTTCTGCAGCGGCCGGAATGGTCATGGTTGAATCAATTGCAATTTCAACGATGCTGCTCAACCATATTTTCATGCCGATCATCGTCCGCTGTACCCCTCAGGCGTGGTTCCCGATCTTACTTATTAATCTCAAGCGATTTGGTATAGTACTGGTCGTACTGCTGGGATATTTCTATTACCGAGTCATAGGCGACTCTTACACACTTGTAAACATGGGCCTGATTTCCTTTTCGGCAGCTGCCCAATTCATGCCGGCCATGCTGGGCGGTCTGTACTGGAAACGTGGCAACAAAACGGGTGCTATCTGCGGCATCCTGTTCGGCTTTCTAATCTGGCTTTATACACTATTGCTCCCTTCATTTAGCAAATCGGGGTGGATTTCGGAATCTCTGCTCTCAAACGGTCCATTTGGCATTGCACTACTTAAACCAACCGCACTATTCGGGTTGACCGGCATGGACCTTTGGAGCCACTCCCTGTTCTGGAGCATGCTTTTCAATATCGGTTCCTATATAATTTGTTCAATACTCTTAAACCAAAATGAACAGGAGCGTGATCAGGTACATAAATTTATTGGCATTTTCAGTCATGAGGAGATACATCGCCGCACTGAGCGCACCCGGCTCTCGAAACCGGTTACAACAGACCAGTTTATCGCCCTTATGAGCAAGTTCATTGGTGAACCCGAAGCCCAGCGATCGTTCTTACTCTATTCAAGCGAGCGGGATATTACGGCAGATGAAGCAGTTTCCGAGTTTGAACTCCCGAATCTAAAGCGTTTTGCAGAAAAGACGCTGGCTGGTTCTGTCGGCGGCGCCGCAGCCCGGGCCATTGTAAACAACTTCCTCTCAGACTTGGGCTCCAGCATGGAGCCGGTTTATGATATTTTCAGCAGCATACGCACAAACCTTGACCAAAACCGCGAATCGCTCTTTGTACGTCTAAAGGCGTCCGAAATCATCAATCGTACGCTGGATTTGCAGGTAATCATGGATGACCTGTTACGATTGTTGGTGAAGGAATTCAAGCTTGATGTGGCACTGATCCTCACAAAAAAGGAAGCAGGCACTTTTTCAGTCCTCAGTAAGCAGGGAGAAGATCGTTCAGACGCCAACCCGCCTCATTGGTATCTGGAAAATTTACCGTATATCAATCTGGTCTACCGTGACCAAAAAGCACATTTCATCAATGACCTCCAACTTGATCGCGCCACTCCAAAACTTGATTTAACAGTAGCTGAAGGTTTTATTTCCTGTGCCCACATTCCGGTTTTTAGGGAAGGTGAACCGGTTATTGCCGTACTATCACTATTTTCCAAATCAATAGCAGGTCTCTTTACCCAGGAATTCATCAATTTATTGTCCAGCCTTACAGGTCAACTCGCTCAGGCGATCACAATTGTTCATGAAGTTGAAGCAAAGCAGCTTGAACGGAGTCAAAAAGAAGCAGCTCTTCTGCAAACAGCCAGAATCACGCGCGACATGGAAATTGCCCAACAGATCCAGCAATCTTTCCTGCCTGATGCTGCGCCGGTAATTGCGGGTGTTGATATTGCGGGGCACTGTATATCCGCCGCTCATGTTGGTGGAGACTATTATGATTTTTTTCTCCGGGAAGACCATATTGTCGATGTTGTTATTGCCGATGTTTCAGGTCATAGCGTCGGTGCGGCTCTGATTATGTCGGAAGTTCGCACGCTGCTGAAGGCAGAAGCCAATTCAATTCACACTCCGCGGGCTGTCCTTGAAACCCTCAACAACCAGTTGCATGACGATTTATCCCGAGCCGAATTATTTATCACCATGTTTTTTGCCGAATATAATGCTGAGACCGGCATACTCAGCTACTCTAACGCTGGCCACAACCATCCGGTTCTGCAACGCACAAATGGATCTCTTTCTCAGGAACTGGACACTGAAGGATTGATACTTGGGGTTAAAAAAGATGTCCTTTTTGAAGAACGTAGTGTTATGCTAGCAAGCGGGGATGTTCTCCTTTTCTACACAGACGGTCTGACAGAAGCGTGCAACAGTAACGCTGAAATGTTTGGCATGGAAGGACTGTACAGCCTTCTGAGAGCATGTGGTCATCTTTCTGCCACTGAGATTCTTGATACGTTTTATGCCAGGATCCATGATTTTACCGGTTCACAAAATTTACAAGATGATATATCGCTCGTTGTCGTAAAAAAACTTTGATTGACGGAGGTACAATGGATATTAAGACTGAACATACGGAAGGAATTACCGTGCTGTTTATCAGGGAGGACCGTCTTGATGCAAACAATTCTGAAGAACTCAAAGTAGAATTGCATCGTCTTTTTGATACGGGAACAAAAGATCTGATCCTCGATCTTAAAGAGATACTTTTTATTGACAGTTCAGGCCTTGGGGTACTGGTTTCAGGTTATAAAAACGCTTCAACCGTGCATGGAAGCCTCAAATTGTCAAATTTGCAATCGCAGGTAAGATCCATGTTTGAACTGACCAGACTTCATAGAGTTTTTGACATTTTTACAACTGTTGATGACGCACTACAGAGCTACAACTAATTTAGAGGCATGGAATGAACAAACTCTCCATGACGGGGAAATGTATGAAAAACGACATTGACATTGATATAACAATACCAAGTCATACCAGATATTTACGCATGATAGGCACAATTGGCGAAAAAGTGGCACAGGAGATTGACTGCCCGGAAGCAATTCGTGAAACATTGCCCAGCCAACTCGCTGTCGTCCTGACAGAAGGACTTGTCAATGCCATTAAACATGCTAAAAGTGCCGCTCCAGACGAAGAGATTCATGTCCGAATTAACGTCTCGAACAAAAATCTTGTGGTTCGTATCTATGACAACGGCATCGGCTTTGATCTGGACGCAATACCGGCCCCCTGCTTTACTTCAAGTGGATTGGAAGAAAAAGGGCGCGGTATTTTCATTCTCAAGTCACTGATGGACACGGTAAAATATACTCGAGCTAATGGCGGGAATGTTCTCGTGATGGAAAAGAAGCTGGCGTAATCCTGAATAAAACTTCTGCATCAATAAGCAGGTGTTGCTGTAACTCCCCACTGAGCCAATTCAGCAAGCACGCCGGAAACAAGGGCATTGAACTGAGCCTCAACATCTGCCGTCAGCCCAATTTCCATTTCTATTGACCCCGGCTGCACCCCTATCAGCACCATTTCTTTTGGTAAATGCCCTGTCAATTCGGATACGGCCAAAAGATCCTTAAGTCCCATCTGATGTGGCGATATTTTAGTCTGCAACGCGATTGGCAACTCCTGCCCGTACAACCGGACACAGGTTCCCGCCTCTTTACCGGTTTCAACTGCGTCAATTATAATCAGGTGAGTGATATTTTCAAGTTTTGGAAGCAAGTCCAATCCCAGCGTACCACCGTCCATGATTTCAACGTTATCCGCAAAACGATAGTCCCTCTGAAGCCGCTGCGCAACCAGAACACCCACCGCATCATCACTCATAACAAGATTACCGATACCGAGAACCAGGACAGATATTTCTAACAAAGCTACAGTCATAAACATTCCTTACATACGAACGCTGTGCGTCCACTAATTGGTGCTTGTCAAGATACAACAAGGGCGCAGTAATGCACCCTTGAGAATTGCCACCAGTTTCCGGGAGTGAAGACTATTCCCGCACAAACGTATCGATATCGGTTTCGTGAACCATTCCCATTAGACGAGCGTATTCTGACTCAATAAGTTGATAATGATGATTGGTTTCCGTAGCATTCAACTCATAGACCGCTTTGACCGTGGGATCGTCAATTTTTGCAGCTGTTTCTAACAATACTTCTTCAAGATTCTTTTCTCGCTCCATTGCCAGTTCAAGTGCCTTCTGTTCGCTGAAGTCAGAAGATATCAAGCGGGCAATCGTAGATACCCAACTTGATTCGTTGTCCGGAGGAGAATCCAGAAACAGATCGAGGGAAGGGATATCAGTACCCTCATAAATCTTGTAAAATTGAGCTGCATGCTCCCGCTCTTCTTTTGCAAGCAACTCAAAGGTACGGCGTGCATCAGGAATATTCATTTTAACTGCGCCGAGCTCGTAAAAGTTCATTGCATTTTTTTCAGTTTGGATTGAGCGCTTGATCGCCTCTTGAATATCAATACTCATGGAATTACCCCCTTCTATTGAAATATAGTGTTTGAAAAATACCACATAAGTCCTGTTTGTCAAGTGACTGCACAATTTATGCGATTTAATCTACCCAAAGCGATTGACAGCAGTACATCACGACGTGTAAAAGAAAATACCTTTTTATAGAATCAGGCGGGAGAAACTATGGCTATTGAACCAAATAAAATAATTTACTCGATGATGCGAATCAGCAAGTTTTATGATAAGAAACCGGTCATAAAGGATATATCTCTATCGTATTTTTATGGCGCCAAGATCGGTGTGCTGGGATTGAATGGTTCCGGGAAATCATCACTGTTGCGGATCATGGCCGGGGTTGACAAGGAGTTTAATGGACAGGCGGTACTTTCACCGGGCTATACCGTCGGTTATCTGGAGCAAGAGCCACGGCTTGACGAAACCAAGACCGTTCGCCAGATTGTTGAAGAAGGAGTTCAGGAAACGGTTGATCTGCTGGCCGAATTCAATGCCATTACCGACAAGTTTTCCGAGCCGGATGCAGACTTTGAAAAATTGTGTGATCGCCAGGCGGTTCTTCAGGAAAAACTTGATCACCTGGATGCCTGGGATCTGGACTCGCGCCTGGAAATGGCGATGGATGCCCTCCGCTGTCCTGATGGAGATGCGTCTGTTAAAGTTCTATCCGGCGGGGAAAAACGTCGGGTTGCACTCTGCCGCCTCTTGCTTAAAAAACCTGACATCCTGCTTCTGGATGAGCCGACCAACCACCTGGACGCAGAAACAGTCGCATGGCTGGAGCATCATTTGCACAGCTACCCCGGTACGGTCATAGCGGTAACCCACGATCGCTATTTCCTGGACAATGTCGCCGGGTGGATATTGGAGCTGGATAGAGGCGAAGGTATCCCGTGGAAAGGGAACTATTCATCGTGGCTTGAGCAAAAACAAAATCGTCTGGCTAATGAAGAAAAACAGGAGAGCGACCGCCAGAAAACCCTGCAACGCGAACTGGAATGGATACGAATGTCACCGAAGGGCCGACATGCCAAGTCGCAGGCCCGTATCAGTGCCTATGAAGACCTGGTTGCACAAGAGAGCGAAAAGCATGCCCGCGACCTTGAAATTTACCTGCCGCCCGGCCCTCGCCTGGGAGATATCGTTATTGAAGCTGACAGTGTTTCTAAAGCCTACGGCGACAGACTCTTGGTCGAAGGGATGACCTTTCGCCTGCCACGCGGCGGGATCGTCGGCATTATCGGCCCGAACGGTGCGGGCAAGACCACCCTCTTCCGCATGATTACCGAGCAGGAAAAAGCTGACTCGGGGTCGTTCCGCATTGGTGAAACGGTACAGTTGGCCTATGTAGATCAAAGCCGCGATGCGCTTAATCCTGACAAGAGTATCTGGGAAGAAATTTCAGAAGGGCAGGAAGCGATCCAGCTTGGCAAAGTATTGGTAAATTCACGGGCCTATGTTTCCCGCTTTAACTTTTCCGGAAGCGATCAGCAAAAAAAGGTCGGGACGCTTTCAGGAGGAGAGCGCAACCGGGTGCATCTCGCCAGAATATTGAAGAGCGGCGCCAACGTGATCCTTCTTGATGAACCGACCAATGACCTGGATGTCAACACGATGCGCGCTCTGGAAGAGGCCCTCGAGAACTTTGCCGGGTGCGCAGTGGTGATCAGCCATGACCGCTGGTTTCTGGATCGGATTGCCACCCACATTCTGGCATTTGAAGGTGATTCAAAAACAGTCTGGTTTGAAGGGAATTATTCGGAGTATGAAGAGGATCGCAAAAAGCGGTTGGGTGCTGCCGCCGATATTCCTCATCGCATCAAGTACCGCCAACTGACGCGGTCCTGAGACAAACAGAATCCGTGCGTTAACGAAGCTACTTATTTTTCAGAAGGGCTCTTAATACGACTTCTTACGCACTTAATCAGCCGGACCGTTCCAAGCTGGCCTGCATCAGTTCAATAAAAGCCTGCCGGGTTTCCGGATCTGTGATAGAAGCTGATTGTGATTCAATTAAGTTCTGCTGTTGGGGAGTGAGTGGGCAGACTATGGCGGCGGATTCCTCCGGCACGTTAACAGCTGTTTTATCAACCCTGCCCGCTTTAAGCACGATTTCATGCACTATCTCAGCCCCGAGGGAGCTGTTGAGTTTTTCTTTCATCATGGCAGTCATAAAACGGAGTTCCTGCATCCAGGGAGCGCTGGATACCGCCACTGTCAACGTGCCATTGATAATTCTCACAGGGCGCGCACGATTGGCTAACGCCGCACCATCAACGTCCGGCCATATGCGCCATATTTCCGCTTCACGCAAGCGTTCCGCCAACCCGAGGCCAACCAGGCTTTCGTGCATCAATCCGGATAACGGGCGGGGAAAATGCATCCTAGGGCGCTTTGGCATTTTGTTTTCTCCGTCTGCTTACGACACCACCAAAAATCTGCCCGGCGACCGAGCCGCCCAATGTTAAAGGGATGAAATGCCAACTGATCCCCGCCTTGAGGCGCAATAGTATAATAAAGGGGATCGGCAGATGAATCAGAAGAAACCACATAAAGGAATATTTTGGGTAATTTTGACGGATATAACCGCAGGGAACACTGATTATTAAAGCGAAAATAACCAGCCCGACAATAAGGATTGTGCCTTCCATGTACTACTCCTTTCAGGCATAGTAGGAATTCACACAATTTTTGTCAATCAGCTTTATGCTGAGATACATAAAAGTGAACTGAGAAGAATGCAGGAGAACAGTACAGTGATTCAACACGGTCAATTACTAGCGGTATTCAATTCAGCACATCGAGTTATGAAAGCTGAAAACATACTCAAAAAGTGTGGAATGGATATTTTGCTTATTCCAGCTCCTCGAGCTCTTTCAACTGATTGCGGTCTGGCGATTCGATATGACAGCAATCTTCATAATAACGTTATGGAAGCACTTACATCTGAAAAACTTTTACCCGACTTTGTCTATCGAAAAGACAGCGATGTGCATTATGAACGTATTTGGAGCATTGAAGATGATGATAATTCAGGCAGTTAATTAATAATTGCTCCAGATATACATACCCTTCAGTAAATCACCAAAAGTACCCGTAATTGAGAACATCACTCCGGTACTCTCGTCTAATACAGCTTTAAAAACAAATAGTTCTTGACAGTAACAAAGCTCCACCTTTATAGTGATCCCCTTTTGGAATAACTCTGTATTCAAGGTACAATAACTGACAATGTTTGACAGTCTATCCGACAAACTGGAATCAGTCTTTAAAAAGCTTCGCGGTCAGGGAGTGATGACTGAGGAAAACATCAAGGAGGCGTTACGCGAAGTTCGCCTGGCGCTCCTTGAGGCTGATGTCAACTTCAAGGTTGTCAAAGACTTTGTTGAAAATGTCCGGAACAAGGCTGTCGGCACTGATGTGCTGACCAGCATGTCGCCAGGCCAGCAGGTCATCAAAATTGTCCATGACGAACTTGTTCTCATCATGGGAGGCGGCGAGGACAATTCTCTTGACCTTGCTGCAAAACCACCTGTCGCCATCATGATGGTCGGACTGCAGGGAGCCGGTAAAACGACTACGTGCGGGAAACTGGGGAATCTGCTCAAAAAACAGAAACGGCGGCCACTGCTTGTGTCGGCTGACGTGTATCGCCCGGCGGCAATTAAACAATTAGAAACAGTTGCTCACCAGCTCGGACTTGAGGTCTTTAGTTCAAGCGCTGACCAGAAACCGCTCGATATCTGTGTCAACGCTATGAAGTTTGCTGAACTGAATGGCTACGATACCGTAATTCTTGATACAGCTGGACGCCACCAGATTGATGATTTTTTGATGAACGAGCTGCACGACATCAAAGCAGCTGTTCAGCCACGTGAAATCCTCTTAGTAGCTGACGCGATGACCGGTCAGGAAGCGGTTACTATTGCCAGTGGCTTTAATGATCGCCTTGAAATCACCGGTGTTGTATTATCTAAACTTGATGGCGATGCAAAAGGTGGAGCAGCACTTTCCATTAAAGCGGTTACCGGTAAACCAATAAAATTTGTCGGACTTGGCGAAAAGCTGGATGCATTGGAGGTATTTCATGCTGACCGGCTTGTTTCGCGAATTCTCGGCATGGGTGACGTTCTTACCCTTGTTGAAAAGGCACAGACACTTTTTGATGAGAAAGAATCCAGTCTTCTTCAACAAAAACTGAAGAAGAACCAATTTGATCTCGAAGATTTTCTTGCCCAGATGCAGCAGATAAAAAAGCTGGGTTCTGTTGAATCGATTATGGGAATGATCCCGGGCATGGGCAAAATGATGAAGCAAATGAAGGGTGCCCAGCCGAGTGAAAATGAAATCAAGCGCATTGAAGCAATTATCCGCTCAATGACCCCGGGCGAGCGTGCTAACCATAGCATGATAAATGGCAGTCGCCGTCTGCGGATATCCAAAGGAAGCGGCACAACGGTACAAGAAGTCAACCAGCTGCTGAAACGCTTTACTGAAGCACAAAAAATGATGAAAATGATGCAGAAGCTTGGTCCGAAGTGTCTCCTCAAAGGAATGGGTGGACTTGGAAAGGGAATGACACCGTTCCGTTGAACCTTGCACGAAGCATTTTCACAAAATACAATCCAAAGAAGTACAAAATCAGGAGGATACACTCAATGGCTACAAAAATCAGGCTTGCACGCGCAGGCGCTAAAAAAAGACCTTTTTACCAGATAGTTGTTGCTGACGAACGCAGTCGCAGAGATGGCAGCTTCATCGAAAATGTCGGCACATATGACCCGACCAAAAACCCGGCCGTTGTTAAACTGAAGGCCGAAAAAGCGGCTGAATGGCTCAGCAAGGGTGCCCAGCCGACTGATACGGTTCGTCAGCTTCTAAAGAATGCCGGACTTCTTGGCAAGGCACCTGAAACGACCGCATAACGTATTCAGTTCCTCCGGTTCGCCGGCCACTCTATATGAGCAGCAGAGGATACCGCCATGAAGACTCTTGTTGAAAGCATTGCAAAGGCACTGGTTGATGACCCGACTCACGTGAATGCAACTGAGGAGACGGAAGATGGTACCTTGGTCATCAGTTTGACCGTCGCCAAGGATGACATGGGACGAATCATCGGGAAGGAAGGACGGACTGCCAAAGCGATCCGTACCATTCTTAATGCAGTTTCAACAAAAGACAACAAAAAGGCAATTCTCAAGATTGTAGAATAAATGACAGATCAGGATACATTGATTCCGGTGGGTAAGATCATCGGCACTCACGGAATTAAGGGGCTTTTAAAGCTCTACTCCTATTCCGGAAATATACATAGCTTGCAATCGGCTAAAACTGTTTTCCTGAAAGAGAAGGACGGTACGCTCAGCGAATATACCGTAAAGAGCGTTTCTGCCCATGCCGGTGGTTTCATTTTAGGTTTGGATAGTTTTTCCGACATAAACCAGGTTTTGTCCATGACCGGATCGGAACTTTGTCTAAAACGGAGCCAACTGCCGGTTCCTGATGAAGATGAATATTACTGGCGTGATCTTATCGGCCTTATTGTCCATACCGATCAGGGCGTCGAACTTGGTCCACTTGTTGATATTTTTGAAACCGGCAGCAACGATATCTACGTAGTGCGCGGCCGTGCCAAAGATTATTTGATTCCGGCTATTGCTGACGTAATTGCCCATATTGACATAACGGGGAAGAAAATGATTATAACCCCGCTTGATGGCTTGCTGGATCTATGAATTTTGACATTCTGACTCTGTTTCCCGGGATGTTCTCGGGCCCATTTGACGAAAGCATCATCAAACGGGCTAAAGACAAACAGCTCATTGACATTTCGCTACACAATATTCGCGACTGGGCCGTTGATCGTCACCAAACCGCAGATGATGCCCCTTACGGAGGCGGTGCGGGAATGGTCATGAAAGCAGCCCCACTGGCAGCGTGCATCGAGTCAGTAAAGGCTCAGCATCCAACATCAACGATTGTACTTACGTCACCCCACGGGCGACGACTTACTCATACTGTTGCTTTAGAACTTGCAGAGAAATCAGGATTAATTATCGTTTGCGGGCGATATGAGGGAATTGATGAAAGAATCCGCTCCATCTACGCTGAGGACGACATTTCACTTGGTGACTTTGTTCTATCAGGCGGTGAAATTGCCGCGATGGCAATCATTGATTCTGTGACTCGCCTGATTCCAGGTGTACTTGGCAGTAGCGAGTCAGCTGAATCAGATTCTTTTGGTGATGGCTTGTTGGAATATCCACACTACACTCGCCCACCAGAATTTAAAGGTTTTGTCGTTCCGGAGGCCCTGCTTTCGGGGCATCATGAGCAGATTAGAAAATGGCGCCGTAAAGAGTCTCTGCGTAAAACCAGATCGCTTCGTCCGGATTTGCTCTCAAAAGCCGTGCTGACACGAGAAGATCGCAAGATGCTGGCAGAGATTGAGCATGAGGAAACCCATGGCGTGTAATAATCTGGCCATCGCCCTTGTTCATTATCCGGTTTATAACAAGCATCACGAGGTTATCACCTCTGCTTTAACAAACCTTGATCAACACGACATCGCCCGATCATCAAAAACGTTCGGTCTGGACCGTTTCTATATTGTGACTCCTTCCGAGGAGCAGCAAAAGTTGGCAGAACGAATAAGCGGTCACTGGCAACATGGGTGGGGAGCAGGATACAACCCTGATCGTAGACAGGCTCTTGATATTGTCCGGGTAACACCTTCGGTTGCATCCGCTGTAGCAGACTTTCAAGGCGGATTCAGTAAACAGGTAAAAATAGCGACCACCGGTGCCGCACATCGCCCCGGGTCAATAGCACTGGTGACATTCAGGGAACTATTGCAGGAGCCTGATCAACCGTATCTGCTATTACTGGGCACTGGATGGGGATTAACAGAGGAATGTTTTATAACCGCTGATCTTATACTTGAACCAATTGCAGGACATGGAATATACAACCACCTCTCAGTTCGTTCTGCAGCAGCAATAATGCTTGATCGACTCAGAGGAATTGAACGTGAAGACACATAAACACAAACAGAGCATCATACAGGAGGAAGGTACCCAATGAACACCATCGATTTTCTGGAATTTGACCAAATGAAGAAAAATGTAATCCCTTTCAAGGTTGGGGATACTGTAAAAGTACATGTGCGAATTATTGAAGGCGACAAACAACGTATCCAGGCATATCAGGGCGTTTGTATTGCGCGCCAGAATGGTGGCGTTCGCGAAACATTCACTGTTCGCAAAATTTCCAACAGCATCGGCGTTGAAAGAACATTTCCGCTTCACTCACCAAATATTGAAAACATCGAAGTCATGGTTCGTGGCCATGTCCGTCGCGCCAAACTCTACTATCTGCGTAAATTACGCGGTAAAGCAGCCAGGATCCGCGAGAAGAAATACGTTCCTGTTGCCAAATAAGTTTAAAAAAAAGCCCCGCTCTTGCGGGGCTTTTTGCTTTGATCTGAACGAATATTTTTCATGCAGTAGAATACTCCGTTAATGCTGCAATCCTGTTTATCAGGGTCAGGACTGATTATGACACATCAAGGCGAGCTATTTACAACTGCGCCTCTCAACACTCTGATGTTCGAGGATGCTGCATACTGCAGCGGCTTTACATGCGTAGCAGGAATCGATGAAGCAGGCCGCGGACCGCTGGCTGGTCCAGTAATGGCTGCTGCGGTGGTTCTCCCTGCCGGACTTTTGATCACTGGTGTTGATGATTCAAAAAAGTTGACTCCAGGCAAGCGTGAAAAGTTATTTGAAATCATCATGGCGCACGCACTCACAGTTGGTGTCGGCATCATAGGCCCGGCTGAAATTGACCGGATCAACATTTTGCAAGCAACCCGTCGTGCCATGCTGGCTGCTGTTCAGCAACTTTCCCCCCAGCCGGACTATCTGCTAATCGATGGAATCAGTACCATTGACAGTGTCATCCCGCAAAAAACTATAAAAAAAGGCGATTCCTTAAGTATTTCCATAGCAGCCGCCTCAATAATTGCCAAGGTAACCCGTGACCGTTTCATGGCCAAAATGGATGTAAAATATCCAGGATACGGATTCTCCGGGCACAAAGGTTACGGCAGTGCCGCTCATCTGGACGCTATCAGGATACTAGGTCCATCCCCCATCCATCGACTGACATTTGGTGGTGTCAAGGAGCATGTTGCTGATACCTTTTAACATCAAGAGGGTACGTAGCTTGGAACCCACCTCCTTTTTTTGCTTGTCCACCTTATGTAACGGTAATCAGCATAATTCTACGATCTCAGCACATACTTTCAATGAGAAAAACACACACTATTTTACTGTTTAATTTTCAGAAATAATACTATATAACTTCTGTAAATTTTGTAACTTAGGGGATCGTGCATGGACACTCCATCTAAAGATGTACCTGTTTCCTCTTCGAAAAATGGTGTAATTACAGACCTATTAATTACCGAAAATATCATTTTAAATCAACACCTTGCGTATGCCATCCGCGTTCGCGGCAAACTCACCACTCAAAAAACCATGGTCGACACCCTGCTTGACCTTGGGTATCTGACGCGGGATGTCCTCCAGGAGACATTAAGAAGCAACCGCCTTAAGATTCGCTTGGGAGACTTTCTTGTTGAACTGGGGTATCTCCGTGAATCCGACTTGCAACAAGCGCTTGGAATCCAACGTGAATCGACTAACAAGCCGCGGTTGGGAGAAATACTGGTTGATCGGGGCTTCATTGAAGGGCGGAAACTACTGGAAGCCCTGTCATATCAGCTGGGCTACCCCCTGCTGGAACTGACCTTTATTTCGATCGATCGCACCCTGCTTTCAGTCATTCCATTATCAATTTGCCGTGAACTTGACATAGTTCCGGTCCGACGCGAAGATTCTCATGTCATCCTGGCACTGTCAGACCCACTTGATCAAAAAGCACATGATTGTGCCCGAAAGTTTCTAGGAGACCAGGCACGATTTGCCATTGCTTCCAAAGAATCCATTCGTGACACGCTGAAAGCCTTGGAACGGTCAGCAACTCAGCCGATTCTCTCTGATGAGAGCACAATTATAGGAATGATCAACACCCTCCTGGATGACGCTGTTGAAGAAGGGGCTAGCGATATTCATATTGAACCGATGAAAGACCGCCTTCGTGTTCGCTTCAGGCTTGACGGTGTCATGCACCATCACAAAGATTACCCGAAAGAAATCGCCCCCCAACTCTCAACGCGCATTAAAGTCATGGCACAATCCGACATTGCCGAAAAACGACGTCATCAGGACGGTCGTATGCTCTATAAAAGCCATAAGCATGGTGTAGACCTGGACCTTAGAGTCTCAATTTTTATTACTATTTATGGCGAAAAAATTGTTATGCGGCTCCTCAACAATAAAACATCGCTCCTTGATATCAAAGAAATTGGCATGGCTCCCCGCATGCTTGAACACTTCATTTACGAAGCGGTCGAAGTACCCTCCGGCGTCATGATCATCACCGGCCCAACCGGCTCCGGTAAAACATGCACACTCTACAGCTGCATAAATTACCTGAATGATGTCAACACCAGTATCATCACCGCTGAAGATCCAGTCGAAATTGTCATTGACGGAATTTCTCAATGTTCCATAAATTCAAAAATTGGCGTTACCTTTGAAGAAACCTTGCGGCATATAGTCAGGCAGGATCCTGACATCATAGTCCTCGGAGAAATCCGCGATAACTTTTCTGCAGAGACCGCAATACAGGCGGCCTTGACCGGCCATAAAGTATTAACAACTTTCCACACTGAGGACAGTATTGGCGGTTTGATCCGCTTAATGAATATGGAGATCGAAGCATTTCTGATTTCATCCACTGTTGTCTGTGTTGTTGCACAGCGCCTGTTGCGACGGGTCTGTCCCGACTGTGCCGAGCCGTATATCCCTACACCACTTGATCTGAGCAGACTTAATGTTTCCGCCAACGACTTGGTGGGTGCAGAATTCAGCATCGGGCGCGGCTGCAAAGCCTGCCGGTTTAGTGGTTATCGTGGCCGAGTGGGGGTTTTTGAGTTACTGGTAATGAATGAAATGGTAAAAAATGCCATCTTAAACAAAAAAAGTTCCTACGACATTCGTAAGATCAGTATTGAAACATCAGGCATGGTAACTCTGCTTGAAGATGGTTTGGTCAAAGGGGCTCGAGGAGAAATTTCGCTGAAAGAAATCATCTCTGATCTCCCGCGGCTCGGCAAACCCCGGTCAGTTGCAGAATTACGACGAATATTGGGAGTTAAATAATGATTCCAACTGAAAAGCCCCTTATTGAATTAATCAAAGACCACCTTCAGGGGGATCTGCAGGGTCTGCCCGTGTTTAATTCTGTCGCGGTTAAACTTCAACAGATGTTGGTTCGACGTGACTTCAATATGGAAGATGTTATCGAAATGATCAGTGAAGATCAGTCCCTGGCAAGCCAAGTACTCAAAGTAGCCAATTCATCATACTATGCCGGCTTGTCATCGATTGCCACCATCAAAGATGCCATCGTTCGTCTGGGCGCCCAGGAAGTAGCCAATATGGTTATGATGGCCTCTCAGTTTGAGCTGTATCATTCTGAAGATGCGTTTTTGAACAGTTCAATGCAAAAGCTCTGGGTTCATTCTCTCGCGTGTGCAACCGGAGCTAAATGGCTGGCAAAAAAAGCGGGTTATGTTAATTTGGCTGCTGAATGTTTTATGGGCGGGCTATTGCATGACATTGGACAGCTGGCTTTACTTAAAGTGCTGGATGACATTCACCGCAACAAGGAATCGAAAGCCGCTTTTTCAAATACTCTGATCAGTGAAATTCTTGACCGGATGCATGAAGATGTCGGCCACCAGCTATTAAAATCCTGGAGTCTGCCGGAAGCGTACTGTTCCATTGCAGCCAACCATCATAAAGAGGACTTTGATGGCGCTGATATTTTATTACTTATTGTTAGGCTATCTGACAAGGCATGCAAAAAAGTTGGAAAATCACTTCATCCTGATACTTCTTTATCGCTTGTGTCTTCTCCTGAAGCACACTTTCTTGGAACAAAAGAGATGACACTGGCAGAACTGGAAATTGTCATAGAGGATGCTGGCGAACTCCAGATATGATTCCGCAACAGGCGCACTATTTGAGGTATCGTACTACGGCTCGATTATGTTCTTCAAGATTTCGTGAAAACTGGTGAGTGCCGTCCTGGCGGGCAACAAAATAAAGATAATCAGTTTTTGCCGGGTTCATTGCCGCCAAAATAGCGTCCCTTCCCGGATTGCCAATTGGACCTGGAGGGAGTCCTTTATTGAGGTAGGTATTATATGGTGAGGGAAGCTGAATGTCTGCTTTAGTTACCTTCCCGGAGAACGCCCGGACACCGTAAACCGCGGTCGGGTCGCTCTGAAGAGGCATACCGAGCTGCAAACGATTATAGAACACTGATGAAATGAGTGGTTTTTCTTCCGGTAAAACAGCCTCTTTTTCTATTATTGATGCCAACGTGATTATTTCGTGACGAGAAAACTGATGTGCGGCCTCACCCTTCGAGATAGCTGCATATACCTTGTTAAAACGTCCAACCATCTGTTCCAGCAGTTGCTCCTCCCCCCCTCCCCATGGAAGATTGTAGGTGGCGGGAAAGAGGTACCCTTCCACACTGGATTCTTTAAGACCAAGGCGCAGTAATAATGTCTTGTCCCTGCATTTTTCAAGAAAGGAATCTTTATTGAAATACCCTTGCTGTTCCAGCAACTCAGCGGCCTGATACATGGAATATCCTTCAGGCAGGGTAAATTTGCGATAGTCCACCGCCCCGGAAACAATTTTATTCATAATTGTTTCCGGGGTCATCCCGTCATTAAAACGATATTCACCCGCTTTCAACCGGTGAGCATTACCCCGTAAACGAGTCATCAGAATAAATTGCCATGAGCTGCGTATAACACCACCAGTTTTGAGTTCACTGGCCAGTGTGCGAATGCCGCTGCCCGGTGGGAATGAAATATTGCAGACTACAGAACCTTGACCTGGAGAAACAAAAAGGCAGGTAAGATACCAGAAAAGACATATCAGCAGAAATATACGAACTGCACTTACGCAGATGACTTTGGTGGACAAGTTAACAGAAAACATTAGTCAAGAAAGCAGCCTTGGAAGTAGTGTATGACCGTCAACTAGGAGGCCTGTCGCTTTGGCCTGTGTTTCGTCATACGAGACAGCACCGTTTCCATTGTCTGTCCCGCTCCGGTAGATTACAAAGGGTACTGAGTCTGAAGTATGGGTCATTAACTTTACCGGTGTCGGATGATCCGGCATACAAAGAATGACGTAATCATCGAATTTCTTAATTCCTTCCAGAACGGTTCCAACCACCTGACGGTCAAAATCCTCAATTGCCTGAAGTTTATGCTGCATGTTGCCGGCATGAGAAGCCTCATCAGGCGCTTCAACATGAACATAAACAAAATCATGAGTTTCGAGGGCATTCAAGGCTGCCTGGCCCTTACCAAGGTAGTTGGTGTCGATATAGCCGGTGGCTCCCTCAACGTTGATTATATCAAGACCGGCACAGATGCCTATGCCCTTGATCAGATCAACGGCAGAAATGACCGCCCCGGTCAATCCGAATTTTTCCTGATAGGTTTCAATACGCGGCATCTTGCCATGCCCCCACAACCAGACCGAATTGGCAGGAAGCTGCCCCTGTTCCTTGCGCTGCACATTGACCGTATGGCTATGAAGAACCATCTGGGCATGATTCATAATATTAATGAGCATCTCCGCCCCATCTCCACGCGGGAGGGAATCTATAATTGCCTTCCCGGTAATATCATGAGGCGGTGTAGAGCTCATGGTGTCTTTACCGCCACGCCAAACCATCAGGTGACGGTATCCTACGCCAGGGTGAAATTCAATTTCAGAACTGCCAAGCTCCTTCTGGAGTGTTTCAACCAGCACGTGGGCCTCTTTGGTTGAGATATGTCCGGCAGAGAAGTTCTGCATATAGATCGAGCTGCCCTGTGGTTTAAGCGTTACCAGATTCATTCGAAAAGCAACATCATCGGGTCCGAGTACAACTCCCATGCTGATCGCCTCAAGCGGAGAACGCCCGGTATAGCACGTGCAAGGGTCGTAGCCGAACACAGACAGATTTGCCACGTCGCTGCCGGGGGGCAAACCATTAGGAACCGTGTGAGCAAGGCCAACCTGACCATGCTGAGCCATAAAATCCATATTGGGAGTCGCAGCGAACTGGAGTGGAGATTTATTGCCCAGTTCGTTGTAAGCAATGTCTGACATACCATCGCCAAGCAGAATGATAACCTTCATATAAACCTTTCAAGAAGAAATGAACTTCTGTAGCCAGTATCTTAGTTTCCACACTCAGCGTTTGTCAATCAAACACCTCAAGTTGATAAAATCCTGAACCAAACGTGGCGCCTTTACCAGCATTAAAATAGCTTCCAAGAGTTAGCAAAGAGAGCATCGGCTCAACAAGTCCGGCACATTCAGCAGTACCGATCAGCCCGGACCTGTTCAAACGCTTTGACCAAGTCGGTTGAGTATACTGTATTTTATCGTCGAAAACAGCAACGTTTTGAGCGGATTCAGATAAAAATGTAAAATCAATATCCAGTTTTCCGGTGCCGTAATATGCCCACAAAGAAGAACAGCGTCTCATTTGTGAACACAAAAACATGCCGAAATCAAATCTGTGTGCAATTGAGCCATTGCTTAACAAGCGTAATGAAGATTTCAGGTTCAATCTTATTGAGTCTGAATGAACACTGTTCTGCAAAACATGCTGTCCGGAAAGCATGATGACATTCTCTGGCAGTAATGCCGGCTGAGTAATCGTATGCCGGCCCCCTTGATAATCGAGACTGTAATAACTCAGTTTGTATTTTGCAGGAGACAAGACTGTTGCGACACCAGCTTCAATCATACTAACGAGTGCTGCATGAAAGAATTCAATATAATTAAGTGCACTGCCAACAATGACAAGACCTACCGTACAAGCTGATACGTTGCCATCTCCCCCGATTACATGAAAAGAGAATGGTAATGAAGGTTTTTGATGTAGGCGGACAATCTCCGGATTTGACGACAAACCTTGATGAAATACTGTCCAGAACGGGCAACCGACGTGTAGTCTGCAGGAAGTGCATGGTTCCGATGTCATCAAACAGCATGATGTTTTAAACTGCGATTCAAAATTACGCAGTGCATTGTAAATGACAGCAGCCAATTGAACCGGACTATCTGGAACTATCTCACATTCAATGAGAACAAAATCTAAATCCACAGGATCTCAGCTCCCAAAAAAGCGGGGCAGCCAAATAAATGGCCGCCCCGACAGAACAATACTGAAGACAAAATATAAATCAGGCAAACTGTGCCTTAAGGAATTCACGATTCATCCTGGCGATGAACTTGACATTAATTCCTTTCGGACAGGCAGCCATACACTCATAATGGTTGGTACAGTTGCCAAAACCACATTCAGCCATGGCAGCTGTCATGTTTTTGACGCGGGCTACTGCTTCGGCTTTGCCCTGTGGGAGCAGCGCCAATTGAGATACTTTAGCACCGGTGAAGAGCATGGCGGCACCGTTAGGGCAACCAGCCACACAAGCGCCGCACCCGATACATTCGGCAGCATCTGTGGCCTCTTCTGCTATCGGCTTGGGTATCATGATGGCATTACCGTCCGGCACACCACCAGTATGACAAGAGGTATACCCTCCAGCCTGAATAATCGTGTCAAGTGCAGCACGATCAACAATCAAGTCGCGAATGATCGGGAATGCCCGGGCGCGCCACGGTTCAATATAGATGGTATCACCATCCTTGAATTTACGCATATGCAGTTGGCAGACCGTTGTACGATCCTGCCCACCATGTGGCGCACCGTTAATAACCTGTGAACACATACCGCAGATCCCTTCACGACAGTCGTGATCGAATACGATCGGTTCCTTGCCGGCATGGATCAGGTCTTCATTGACGCAGTCAAGCATCTCCAGGAAGGAGTGATGATCGGTGATGTTTTTTGCGGTATATGTTTCAAATTTTCCAGAATCGTTGGCGTTTTTCTGGCGCCACACGATCAGTGTCAATGTCATGGTCTTGTGATCGCTCATTATTTGTAGCTCCTTACCGCGAGATGAATAGTCTCGAATTTCAGAGGTTCCTTGTGGAGTTCAGGTTCCTTGTTGTTACCCTTATACTCCCATGCGCCGACGTAGGAGAAGTCGGCATCATTACGCATGGCTTCACCGTCAGGCAGTTGATGCTCAACCCTGAAATGACCGCCGCACGACTCTTCGCGGTGCAGGGCATCACGAGCGAGCAGTTCACCGAATTCAAGGAAGTCAGCCACACGACCGGCGTTTTCAAGCTGCTGGTTGAGTTCAGCACCTGTACCGGTAACTTTGACATTTTTCCAGAAATCGTCACGAATTTGCGGGATAACCTTGATGGCCTCGGTAAGGCTCTCTTTGGAACGCGCCATACCAACATTTTCCCACATAATCTTGCCCAGTTCTCGGTGGAACTCGGTAACGGTCTTTTTGCCGTTAATTGAGAGGAATTTGTTGGTAGTAGCCTTGACATCTTCAATCGATTTTTTGAATTCAGGGTGGTCGACAGTGACCGCACCTGGTTTTACGGTTACCAGATACCCACCGATGGTGTACGGAATAACGAAGTAGCCATCAGACAGTCCCTGCATGAGAGCAGAAGCGCCCAGGCGGTTTGCACCGTGAACAGAGAAGTTGGCTTCGCCCAGTACGAACAGGCCGGGGATATTGCTCATCAGGTTGTAGTCAACCCAGAGGCCGCCCATGGCATAGTGCGGTGCAGGATAGATACGCATCGGCCGTTTGTAGGCATTCTCATCAGTGATTTTTTCATACATCTCAAAAAGGTTACCGTAACGCTCACGAACTGTATCTTCGCTGAGACGCTTGATCGAATCGGCAAAATCAAGATAGACACCACGTCCGCCGGGGCCGACACCAAGTCCGGCATCGCATGCTTCTTTTGCAGAACGGGAGGCAATATCGCGCGGCGCCAGGTTGCCATAGGAGGGGTACTTGCGCTCAAGATAGTAATCACGATCGGCATCTGGAATCTCGGCAGGAAGCTTACCGACATCTTCCTTCTTTTTGGGAACCCAAATACGACCATCATTACGCAGAGACTCGGACATCAGCGTCAGCTTAGACTGATATTCGCCGGCCTGCGGTATACAGGTCGGGTGGATCTGAGTGTAGCAAGGATTGGCGAAGAATGCGCCTTTTTTGGCGGCACTCCAGTTAGCCGTTACCGAGCACCCTTTGGCATTGGTGGAGAGGTAAAATACATTGACGTAACCGCCGGTTGCCAGGCAGACGGCATCAGCTGCGTAGCTTTCTAATTCACCGGTAACCAGGTTACGAACAGTAATGCCACGTGCCACGCCGTCAACTACGACCAGGTCAAGCATCTCGCGACGTGTGTGCATTGTTACCGAACCGGCCTTGATCTGGCGTGAAAGTGCAGAGTAAGCGCCCAGCAGCAGCTGCTGTCCGGTTAGACCTCTTGAGTAAAATGTACGTGAAACCTGGGCACCGCCAAAAGAACGGTTGTCAAGGTAGCCGGCATAGTCACGGGCAAAAGGGACGCCCTGTGCTACGCACTGGTCGATGATGTTGTTGGACACCTGGGCAAGACGCCATACGTCAGCCTCACGAGCGCGAAAGTCGCCACCCTTGATGGTGTCGTACATGAGACGCATAACGGAGTCGCCGTCACTCGGGTAGTTTTTGGCAGCGTTAATACCACCCTGAGCAGCGATGGAGTGGGCGCGGCGTGGGCTGTCCTGGTAACAGAATGCCTGGACATTGTAACCGAGTTCGCCGAGCGAGGCGGCAGCGGCAGCGCCGGCCAGGCCGGTACCAACCATGATGATGTTATACTTACGTTTGTTTGCAGGATTTACCAGCTTCAGATCGAAGCGATGCTTATCCCAGCTTTGTTCAATAGGTCCGGTTGGACATTTTCCATCAAGTATCACAATAACCCCCTTAACCTTTCAAAATGCCGGCAAAAATTGTCAGCGGGATGGTAACATAGCCCAAGAAGAGACCAAGAGCGACCAAAGTGCCGAGTCTAATAATAAGCGGCTGGCTCTTGTCATTGCTCCAACCCATGGTTTGGAAAAAACTCTGAATGCCATGTGAAAGATGCAGGAACAGGGTAACCATTGCACCAACATATATAAATGACACAAAGAAGTTCTTGAAAGCAGCGACCACCATACCCTGAACATTAGGTACCATTTCACTGTGTAACGGCACCAGATTCTTCAACGCTGCAGTTTCAGGACTTATCACCTGGAAGGTGAACTGCAAAAGATGGTAAACTATGAAAATAGCGAGAAGTGACCCGGTCCAGATCATGTTTTCACTGGCGAAGGTCGCTTTTTGGGTAGACTTGACTGCGTACTGCTGAGGACGTCCGCCACGGTTTTCAATGGTTAACTGGATACCAAACCAGATGTGCACACAGACAATGGCCAGCATAATCATACGAACGCCTATGATTATGGGCAGTGGTAAACTGTGGAGGTGTTCGGCATAGGCGTTGATACCACCATTGAGCCACCCGAAGATGGAGCTGTTACCGAGCAGATGTACGACAACGAACAGAACCATAGCCTGGCCTGTGATCGCCATCAGGATCTTTCTGCCGATGGATGACGAGGTGAATTGCATAGCATTCCTTCCTTTTTAGATAGTGTTATACTTCACAAAGTAAATGTTCATGATACGGCAAAGATTCTTGGAGTGCGTTTTGTGCATCAGGGGGACCGCGCCAACAAAATCTGGAGACAACTTTCATTCGTAAACCTCCTTGAGAGTGTTATCTGGATGCGTTAATCAAAGTTGGTGGCGCACTCCATAGTAGTACGATTGTTACAACCGCGGTGATACTAAACATCGTTATAACAAAATGCAACTCTTTTGTGTATACGAGTTGGATTTAAATGCGGCTCATGTTGCCATCCAAAACGCGCAAATTGCATTTTAATGTCTACTCTGATAGTAAGACATCACAGAAACAAATCCTGAACAGGTTTTCTGAATCAGAATTTTGGAGATACCATGAAATTCACGCTTTTAAAAAACGACCCTGGCAGTTCAGCACGCCTTGGAATAGTGAGTACTGCGCGCGGTGATATCCAGACCCCTATTTTTATGCCCGTGGCAACTCATGGCGCCATGAAGCCGCTCACTCCGGCGCAAATAAAAGAGACGGGCTCCCAGATTATCCTTTCCAATACATATCACCTGCATCTGCAACCAGGTGAAGGTCTGGTAAAAAAGGCTGGCGGCCTGCACAAGTTTATGGCGTGGGATAAACCAATTCTGACCGACTCAGGGGGATTTCAGGTCTTTTCTCTCCCCAACAAGCGCATCACTGAAGATGGGGTATTCTTCAAACATGAAATCACCGGAGCAGAGATATATCTCGACCCTGCTAGCGCAACCAGAATACAGCAGGATCTGGGTGCTGATATCATCATGGCCTTCGACGAATGTATCCCCTACCCCTGTGACAGGTCATATGCTGAAAAATCAACAAAAAAGACCATCAGGTGGCTGAAAGAGTGCCAGAATGCCATGACCGACAACGGTCAGGCTCTGTTCGGCATTGTTCAAGGAAGTGTGTATGAAGATCTGAGGGAAATGTGTGCAAAAGAAATGTGCAAACTCGACCTGCCCGGCTACGCCATCGGAGGAGTCAGCGTTGGTGAAGGCTTGGAGCTATTGAAAAAGATCGTCGGGTTTACCACTCCGCACCTGCCCGAAAACAAGCCGCGCTATCTGATGGGCGTCGGACTGCCCGAGGATATCCTTGAAAGCGTTGAGCGCGGCATTGATATGTTTGACTGCGTCATTCCGACCCGTTATGCAAGAAGCGCCACACTATTTACCCGCCGAGGCAGAATCCGTCTGACCAATAAAAACTATAAGCGTGATTTTTTTCCTATCGACCCGAGCTGCAGCTGTTATACCTGCCAAAATTTCAGCAGGGCATATCTTCATCACCTCTTTATATCAAACGAAGTCCTATCGGCGGTTCTGTCGGCTATCCACAATGTTCATTTTTATCTGGCGATGATGGCAGAGATAAGGCAGGCCATCGGTAACGGTAGATTCATGGAATATAAAAGCACATTTCTGGGCGAGTACCAGATGGGTGAAAAACGAAAATAGCCATCCTTATCTTCTGTTCTTCTGTTCCAGCTGCAAATCGAGCTGTTTCAAACGTTCGATACTCAAACGAAGATCTTTATTGTCACGACTTAACGACAGGTTCTGGTTGCGCAGTTCCTTGAGCTCACGCCGTTTCATCCGCAACGTAAAAGCCTCCTGCAGGTACGCAGCCAGTGGTGCGGCCTGTCTGGCCCAGATACTGTGGGGGTATTCGTTAATAAGCCTGTTAAGCAAAGCCCTAGCACGTGACTCACCCTTTCCGTCACCGTCACGAAGGTTCAAAAGAGCAAGACGAAACAATGCTTCGTCTGTCACCCCGTTCAGAGGACGGGCATCAATGACGCGTTCAAAAAGATCACGCGCGCCAGACTCATTGCCGGACAGCAGGAAATGCAAACCACCCGCAAAATTGCGTTCCTCACTGGAGGCCATCCGCGGTGCAGACGGAGTCATTTTTACGAAAGTTCCACATCCGTTTGCCAGCAAGACAGACACCAGCATCGCCGCCATCGTGGTGGACCGTGTAAACCTCACAGACTTTCCCCTTTTCCTACTATCACATAATTGCTTCCAGCTGACACTTTAACATGATCCTTGACTCTGGCCGCGGCAGTGGCAATTTCGGCAGCCTGAGCATAATCACCCGGCCGGCAAACCAGCGCGGCAATGGAAATTGAAATCAGGGGAAACGTGCGCGGCACCCCGTAACGATCGACGCCTTCAATAGCCCCGGCACACCGGTCTTCCTCCGAATAGTGTGCCGGAATAAATGCGTCAACGGCTCTGATTACCTCCTTGCAGGCCGCCTCAGCCTTGTCGGCGCTGATTATGACTACAAAATCATCTCCGCCGATATGACCGACGAAAGCATCCGGATCACACAAACCCTTGACAGCCTCATAAATCACTTTGCCGCAATCTTTAAGGACTTCGCTGGCTTTGATGTACCCATACCGGTCATTGTAAGACTTGAAATTATCCAGATCCAGATAACACATCGCAAAAACGACCTGATTTCGCAAGTGCCGATTGATAACCCGCTCGATAGCGATATTGCCCGGCAATCTGGTCAGTGGACTGGCATCAAGACTAATTTGTTCAAGTTCCTTAAGCCTCACGGCCATTTGTCGAAAATCATCTGATAGCGCCCCGATTTCGTCACCCGATGATATCCTCGGATCATGGTCAAAATCTCCTGCAGAAAACCGGTGAGTAGCATGCTGAAGCTTTCCGATCGAGCTGGCAAAAGAATAGACCATCCACCCTGCAACCAGAAAAGAAATGATAACACCGCCACAAGCAAGTCCTAGTGACCAGGTAACCGTTTTCTCCTCACTAATATCAGACTGGGCCAACTTTCGTGATAAATCAAGCCGTTGATCTTTACTGATGGTATCGATAAGCATGGAGATGTTATCTATTGATTTCTTCATGGCGGATGCATCAGAAATTTTACCGGCAAACAGCCGATCTGCAAGCATCGCATAATGGGTATAGCCGGACTCCAGAGCGGCAACAGCAGGTTTTTTATTAACCTCACTGAGCTTGAGCAGCATGCGACGAAACTCATCCGAATTATGATCATGGATAACACGGTATTCAGGTTCCTTCAAAATCCTGAAACGCCCTGTCAGTCGCTCCTGTGCTATCATCAGCTCATGCAACCTGATGATTATGGTCGCGGCCTTGAGATCTTTGCCGGCTATTTCCTGTTCCATCCTGTGCATGGCGCTCAGGCCTGATATGGAATAAACAAGGGCTGCCAGCAGGCAAACTCCTGAAAGCACAAAACTGAATATTAATTTTTTAACCAGCGACATTCTAAATGGCCTAGACGGTGCCATAGTATTCTTCCTCCGACAAATTCAAAACGAATCTATCTTATAGTACACACTGACTCCAATTGCAACGGACGGAACATACAGGTTGAAGGAAGTCTCCACACAGCGGGCGTATCTGCTGTTCTGAAACTGTCAATGACTCACGTGCCAGAGCAAGCTACATCTTCCACTAACCTGATAGTTTCTTTGCTGGTTCTTCCACTCGGTTTTATGAGTGTTATACACTATATCTAGTACCATGTAACAGCTATAATTTCGGATAAAGACGAGTCAATCTGATTCGAGCGTCAGATGTTGTGAATTGCCAGTTGATTTTCTTGGTGC
>JABBNX010000194.1:2243-5652 GCA_019352135.1 Pseudomonadota bacterium | reverse complement strand
CCTCTGTGCCTAGCTTTGAGCCATCATATTTGCCTAGTGCAGAGCCTACTTCGGCACCACGCCCGAATCAAAGATCCTGATCAGCTGGAGCGACTTCCTGCAGCTGGCCCAGGAGACCATCGATAACTACAACCGGGCTCCGCACAGCTCCCTGCCCAAAATCACAGACACACAGACAGGGCTGCGCCGCCACATGTGCCCGCTAGAAATGTGGTCCTGGCATCTCTCCCAGGGATGGACGCCGACCCTGCCGGATACCGACGAAATGGAGATGCTTTTCCGCCCGCAGATCAGCGTCAAGACTCGGCGCGGCCTGGTCAGAGTTTGGGGTAACAGCTACCACAACAAGGATCTGGAGCATTATCACGGCGAGACCGTCCACGTCGGCTACGACATCCACGACGCCAGCCACGTCTGGGTGCGCGATCAGGAAGAACGCCTGATCTGCATCGCCAAATTTGAAGGGAATAAACGGGACTTCTATCCGGTACCGGTGGTTGAACAGGCAATCGAACAGCGCCGCCAGCGCCGCCACAAGACCGCCATGAATAGGGTGGATGAGATCGAAGCTGAAGCGGACGCCACCCGCCGCCAGCTGGCACCGGCAGCGGTCCAGATCACCCCGGAGCAGATTGAAACATGCGACCGCGTCCTGCAGCTGGTCGAGAAACGCAAAGAGCGCAAGATCGTCGGCAGTGTCTGGGAACGCTATGAAGACATCTGTGATCGGGCAAAGACGGGCGATATCAGCGAGTACGAAAAACAGTGGAAAGTTGATTACGAGGCGTTCAGCAGTACCGGTAAAAAGTCCGGGCTTTATCGCGATGATGAATACTGCATCGGGGATTTTGAAGGGGATAAGGAAGTGAAAAAATAGCAACAAAAAAACCCGCAGGGTGCGACCGGCGGGCAATCTCAGATGCCACAGATGTGGCAAAGACTCAAGGAGGATATCACAGTGAAACATGCCATGGCAAAGACAAAGAACGTTCAGCGCTTCATCGCCGCCATCGACGCGCTGAACAACGCCACCCCCGGCACCGAGAAGTGCGGCCTGCTCTGGGGCGATCCCGGCGAAGGCAAAACCACCACGGTGGCCTACGCCGCCAACATCTATGACGCCATCTTCGTCCGTGCCGTCGGCTGCTGGACCGTCACCAGCATGCTCGGAGAACTCTGCAAAGAGCTGGGGGGGCACCGCATGTGCCGCCGCTCCGACATGATCGAATTCATCTGCAAAGCCCTCGCCGACAAGCCGCGCCCGGTGTTCATCGACGAAGCCGACTACCTCTTCGCCCAGGAGAGCATGCTCGACGCCGTCCGCGACATCTATGACCTCTCCGGTTGCCCCGTCATCCTGATCGGCATGGAAGATATCGCCCGCAAAATCCAGAACAAGAGCCGCTTTGCTAGGCGCATCACCCAGTGGGTCGAATTCTCCGGCATCGACATGGATGACGCCCGCACCGTCGTCAAGGAATGCTCCGAAGTAGAGATCGATGACGATCTGCTGCGCCACCTCCACAAAGAAGCCGCCGGCAACATCGGCCGCATCATCATCGGTCTCAGCCGCATCGAGGTTTTTGCTAAATCCAACCGCCTCGGTACCGTCACCCTCCGCCAGTGGGACAATCGCCCGTTTTTCTACGATCAACCGGTCTTTGGCCGAAAAAAGAAAGTGGAGGCTTAACGTATGTCTGGAAAGATTGGAATGAAAATGCCTGCCGATGCAAAATCCGTGCGGCAGATGCTATGGCGATCAATGAGGATCATGACGAGATTTACGATCGCCGGCCTGATGAGAACCATCCCAGAAAACACCCCGGTAAAATATGAAAACGTCCAGAAGTTTGTCCGCCGGCTCGTCAAATTCGAATACGTAGCCAAAGACGGCGGCTACAGCGGCGGCCGCGCAGGTGACAAACAGCAGTACCGCCTGACCAACAACATCGGCCCCATCATGCCGGTTCTGGGGATCGGTCGGGCAGTAAATCAACTGACAAATAACTGCGAAAAAGTTGTTTCAGACACACAAAAAGAGACAGAGACACAGGGAGGCCCATCATGACCTATCCCGACGCCATGAAGCTGCTGATCGACAAGTCAGCCGAGCTGGGGCAGGCCGAAGTAGCGCGCCGGCTTGGCCTCTCCGGTGCCGCCATCAGCCAGATCCTCTCAGGTAAATACAACGCCGCTCCTGACGCCATCCTCTCCCGCGTCATCGAAGTTTTCGGCGGCCTGTCGGTAGAATGCCCGGTTCTGGGGCAAATCCCCATGGCCCGCTGCGCCGAAAAACGGAAGCTTCCCTTTGCTGCCACCAACCCGCAGCGTGTCGCACTATTCCGGGCCTGTCAAAAGTGCCCGCAAAACGGAGGTAAACCATGATCAGACGCATCTTAAAACGAGTTTTACAGGTAGTTAAAGAGGAATACTCCTGGTTCAAAATACGGGAGGATCATCGGAATCGGATCGGAATAACGAGAACAAATCAACCTATAAACAGAGGAGCGACACATGCAGCACGCTGAAATCAAATTCCCCCTACGGCGTCAAAACCTCCACCAAGCTCACCATCGTAAAAGCTGATCAGCTGATTGATGACCTGACTATTAAGGCCACCGCCGCCGGTGTCTGGGAAAAGCGCAAACCGGCTGCCAAGGCCAAAACCGTCCGCAAGCTCGCCGACGATGACCAGAGCCGTATGATACGCGGTATTTGGATTGAGCTGCACGAGATTGGCGCGGTGCGTGACCCATCAGAGAAAGCCCTGGCGTCCTATGTCAAGCGCATGACCACCGTTGCCGCACTGCAATGGCTGGATGTCAAGCAGGCCCAGCTGGTGATTGAGGCGCTTAAGAAGTGGCGGAAACGGGTGGAAGATGGAAAGCAATAGCGTACAGCTCACCGTTCAGGGCTTTCCCGTCCGCACCTCCGGCCCCAGCTATCTACCGCGCAGTGTCCAGGCACTGCAGCTGGTCAGGCAGTGGCAATTTCAGCAGACCGGCACTCCGGATCTCTGGCTGCGCATGGAGATCGGCATCGCCTTCAATCAGTTCCTCTGCCTCCGCCTAGGCAATACCCCGGCGGTCGAGATGCTGCCGTTCACCGCCGAATCATGGGTGGAGACGATCGGCGAAGGGATGACGGAACAACTTGACCGGGAGAGGATTAAAGCCGGCTTCAAGCAGCTATATCGAACTCTTAAATGGTGGCCGCAACCGGCCGAATTATTGAACATCCTGCCGCGTCGACAAGCGCCACCACCATCGGCCAAAGCCAAGGCGGCGGAAGAAGCAACCCTTGATGCGTCGGCAACGGCGCGAACGGCGGAATCGGAGGTCTCAGCGGACCCGGCGCCTACGGCGGAAGCGGCGGCGCGGGCGGCGGCATCTACTCCTCGGGGAGTCTC
>JABBNX010000194.1:0-2233 GCA_019352135.1 Pseudomonadota bacterium | reverse complement strand
GTGCTCTTCCGATCTGGATCGGGAGGGGCATCCATGGCGCGTAAACCACTGATGGATAGTAGCAAGCGGGGTAAATACACCGAAATTCTGGAACAACTCGTCGCGGGGATCGCCGCCGGTTATGTCGAGGAATTCAAAGATAGCGTAGAAGTCGCCCGCAAGCGCGCCGAACTGGCGATGAGTAGAATACAGGCCGAAGCCTCCGGTACCGGGATCTATATCGCCAAAGGCCATCTCTGGCACATCAGCGAAAAGCACCGCCGTATTTACCGCCGTTTTTCCGGTTCCAATCACGCCGCCCTGGCGCGAGAATTCGACCTGACGGAACGGCAGGTGTACAGCATCATTGCAGCTGTGGGCCAGGAAGAGTTTGATAAGAAACAGTGCAAGCTATTTGAATAACGGGGTGAGCCTTCACGTGCTCGCAGGCAGGTGCAAGGCGATGGTTAGGCATTTTGTCTTCCTACTCTGGTCGTAGATGTTAAAAAATACTTTAAAGGAGTTTATATGGATACATCAAGTTCTAGCAACGGCAGGCCACCAATGAACTGTGCCTTCGGGGGTTGCTATTTCGGCAACAGAGGTGCTTATCCCGGCAACCACGGAGGCATCAGCTCCGAGGATATTCGCACGGCCAAGGAGATGAGAACGGACATTCACGACTTGGTTCGCTCCCTCGGTGCGCTCGTCGAAAATTTGAGCATAGCGCTCCGAGTCGAAGTCCAGGCTGGCAGCGTATTCGGCCAACCTGTCGTGGTCAACTGTCCCATTGCCAAAACCCCAATTCAAAGCATGTATCATGAATCGGCCATGCGGAACGACGAGACGAGTGGTTCCAGCGAGGAATAAAAGCACTGCAATGGACTCGACGTTCCCAATGTTGTGAGTTACTACGGGAACCGGCAGTGACTTTATGAAGTGGTATGCGGTAAAACCAGCAGTCAGATTTCCTCCTTCGCTGGATATTCTTAACTGTAATTCGGTGGCTCCACCTTGTTGGATTGCAGACAGAGCACAGTTGCGTAACTCTTCAACGGAGATGAGATTTACAGGACCGTAAAAATGAATAACGTGAGTTGACATGAATTCTCCTTCATTTGGGATTGTAGTGGGGAAATATACTCCCACTAAATAAATCCGTCAAATCTCAGTTTATTTATTTTTGCCTAACGGCTGGCAGGTTACGCGCGGTGGGGTTTCCGTCGCGTGGACTTGATGGTTTATGCTATTCTGATGAAAAACAATACCGTCCGGCATTACCGTTGCGATGAATAGATTGAAAATCTGCTGGGATTTGTTATAACGAGGTGCAGAAATGCATTAGCAAAAAAACAAAGCGATAAAGGATGATTTATGGAGCGAATCCCACTGATTTTGTTTATGGCCGTCATGGTAGCTGGTTGTACATCACCGCGTATTTCCAGTACCCTATCTTCTGGCATAATAGGATGCCCATCCGATGAGATAAAAATATCGGATGAAAAAGCCTTTGGCAGTGTTCATGAGTGGGTTGCGGAATGCCGTGGTAAAAGGTACATATGCAGCTATACATACGGCAGTAATACTAATTGCAAAGAAAACCCGTAACTTAAAATCTTGACAGTCCAACTCCAAAAGGAGTAAAAGGCAAAATCACCTCAAAGCCCCTTTCCACCTACATGGAGAGAGGCTTTTTCTTTGAAGCCCTTCAAATAGCATCCCCACCCCACATCCCATAATATCTGTTCTTATCAAGCAGCACCAATCCCCCAAGATCGGCACGGGCTACCGTGCCGATCTCAGGAGCCGTCATGGCCTTATTTGAACCGGCATTCAAGCTCACTATGAAACATGAAGGCGGCTACGCCAACAAAAAGCATGACCACGGCGGCGAAACCTATCGCGGCATCTCGCGCAACAACTGGCGCGGTTGGGACGGCTGGCCCCAGATCGACAAACTGAAAGAGCAAAAGGATTTCCCCGCCTGCCTCGACCGCAACGCCGATCTGCAGGGCAAGGTCCGGGCCTTCTACCAGCGCAACTTCTGGACACCGGTCATGGATGAAATAGCCGACCAGAACCTTGTCAACTGGCTGTTCGACAAGGGCGTCAACGCTGGTATCCAGCGGGCATATAAACTGCTGCAGCGCGCCCTCAACGTCGATCAGGACGGCATCATCGGCCCGCAAACAAAAGCCCATACCGCTAAATTTATGCGAGTTACTGTTGTGGGTGGTGGTGGTGGCAGCAACGA
>JABBNX010000193.1 GCA_019352135.1 Pseudomonadota bacterium | reverse complement strand
CCTAACATAATGGATTCACAGTACTGTATCGGTATGGGTCAGTCAGACTTTAATATATTGGTGTTAATACACAAAAATAACTACTCGGTATCATGGAATATTATAAGCAATCGCCCTGGTACACAAATAAAAAAAGGAGGTGATACCGACACGAAGTCATCAGTAATCATCAGGAGGATCTACCCTTCCTGCTCTTAGTCAGACTCTTCTGAAAAATATTTGATGTTGTTGCGGCCGGATGTTTTGGCGCGGTACATGGCGGCATCGGCATTTTTCATGACGGTCTGGAGATCGTCGCCATCATTCGGAAAGATGGCAATGCCGATGCTCGGAGTCGTGTGCAGGGTATGCTCGCCGGAGATAAAGGGAGCGCCAATCACCCGCAGAACCTTCTCTGCCACGTGAGTTGCGCTGTTTGGGCCGGATATTTCCGGAAGCACGATCACGAACTCATCGCCACCCAATCTGGCCACGGTGTCGCTCTCTCGCACCTGGCCTTGAAGCCGCCCGGCAACCTGAATCAGCAGGTCGTCACCAACATCATGTCCAAGAGTGTCGTTAATTTCCTTGAAACGGTCAAGATCGATGAAGACGACCGCCACAGCGCTGCCGTTACGCCGTCCATGGCTGATGGCGTTATCCAGCCGGTCAAGTACGGTGAAGCGGTTGGGCAGCCCGGTCAGCGGATCGTGGTGTGCCAGATGCATTATCTTGTCTTCGGCCTGCTTCTGTTCCGTAATATCGGTGAAACTTCCAACATAATTGGAAATTTCTCCTCCCGCCTTTTTTACGGCAAAGATCATCAGTAGTTTGGGGTATATGCTGCCATCTTTACGCCGGTCCCAGATTTCTCCGTGCCAGTGCCCCTGAGCGGCAATGGTCTCCCACATGGCGGCATAGAACGCTGCGTCCTCCCGGTCGGATTTAAGGATTCTCGGGTTCTGTCCCATTGCCTCATGGCGGCTGTAGCCGGTCAGGCGGCAGAAAGATTCGTTGACGGCGATAATGGTGGCGTTCGGGTCGGTGATGACCATCCCTTCGTTGCTGTAATAGAAAACCTTGGAAAGTAATTGCAAGCGATCCTGGGCCCGTTTGCGGGCCGATATATCAGTCTCGACAGAGATATACCGCACCAGGTTCCCCTGATCGTTCACAACCGGTTGAGCCTTGATTTCGGCCCAGTAGCCGTTTCCGGCTTTATCGTAGTTGCGTATCTGCACGGTATATGGCCGGCATTCGGCAATTTTCCGCTCGATGTAGGCTGCAATGCGGGGGTCGCTCTCTTCTCCCTGCAGGATAGTGCCCGGTTTGCGGCCGATCATTTCCTGCAATGTATAGCCGGTTTGCCGGGTAAATCCTTCATTTACCCATTCAATCATCCCTTCACTATCGGTAATGGTGACCATCTCGCTGGTTTCACGGGCAACGAGCGCCAGTTTGCTCAATTCCCGGTCACGCTCCATCAACAGTGCCGTCATCTCTTCCAGGGCGGTTGCCGCCGCCGATATTTCATCCCGTTGTGCATGACAGATGGCGGTTGATGCGGTCTCTGCCGCAGCCGGGTGGCTGATAGTGCCGATGTGCCGGTGTGCTATAGAACCGAGCGCCGTGATGCGCCTGCTGAGTGTGATCACCCAGGAGCCGATTCCGCCCCAGAGCAGGCCGAACATCAGCAGCAGGCAGAGCCCGACAGCAGTGGTCAGGTCGGTTATGGAGAAAATTTCGGGGAATTGACGATATACCAGCAGGTCGGGAGCATCTGCTTCGGTACCGAGGTGGATTGACCCCGTGACGAAGTTGCCGGATCTGTCTATGGGCATCCCCCTTTCGACGCCACTGGCTCCGATTGAACTGGCAACAATGACAGAACCGCTGCGGAGAAAAAGTTGCGTACGTGGGGCGGTGCTGCTGTGCAGCACATCGTTTGTAAGCGGATGGAGTGTTATCAAATAGCCGATTCCATCGGTGCCCAAAAGGATCGGCTGGCGAAAAACCCGGTAAAGTGTTGTGGTCTTTTTCTCCAGATACCAGACCGGCGTGGACCCGTCGAGAGAAAAAAGCTGAAATTGCCGTGCTCCCGTGCCAAAACTGAAGAGGCATTTTCCTGACTTGTCCGTAATTATGATGTGGGAGAAGTACTGGTCATTGGCAAGTATTGCCAGCAAACCGGAGAGACGTTCCCATCTTGTTGCCGGATTGTTCAGGATGTTGGTGTTGTCGATCACAGATTTTAAGCTGCTGGAGTCTCGCTTCCAGTGCAGCAGACGCTCACTGAACCTGTTTTTGTAGATGCCGAGCAGTTCTTTTAGTTCGATAGTGGCATATGAATGAAGCGAAGCCTGGTAGCCGATAATGCTGGTGCTGACCAGAAGTGTGGTCATCAGCAGAAATATCAGAAGCATGTGGCGTGTTCCCCTCTGCAAGAGGGTGGTATGGGATGAGGGTGTTGGCATTATTCCTTCCGGCGATACCGGTACCTGACTATGTGATGAGTGCAACGAAATGCATGCTGTCGAGTATTAGTGCCGACGAATCTATAGTAAAGCGGACAATAAAATCAAACATTCATTTTCTGCAGAGTGGTTGTATAATGTAAGAACGTCTCGGATGCGTGCATAGCGAGATAGATTGTACAGCGGTTGAGACGGGGAATATATGCGTCCGGCAACCGTATCCAGTGGGTTGAATCATGCATGCGGGTGCCGGTAACGGAATGTAAAGAACGGGGGAGAAATGCCATGGCTGTTACACTTGCATTTGATGTGTATGGAACTCTGATAGATACCCATGGTGTCATCGCTGCGCTGGAAAAATACGTTGGTGACAAGGCCTTTGCATTTTCCGCTACGTGGCGTGATAAACAGCTTGAATATTCATTTCGTCGCGGGTTGATGCAGAATTATGAAAATTTTGCTCACTGCACCCGGAGCGCTCTCGACTATACGAGTGCATTTTATAAAGCCGAGCTCGGCCAGAACGATAAAGAAGCACTGTTGGATGCATATAAAGTGTTGCCGGCTTTTGATGATGTGAAGGAAGGGTTGGCCCGGGCGCAGGATTCCGGTTTCAGGATGTTTGCGTTTTCGAACGGCAGCGCCGATGCGGTGGAGTTGTTACTCAAGAACGCGGGAATCAGAGACTACTTTGTGGGAGTGGTGAGTGTTGATGAAATGAAGTCTTTTAAACCAAATCCGGCGGTCTATAGTCATTTTCTGAGACGGGCCGGCGCTGTCGGTTCCGAAGCCTGGCTCATTTCAAGCAATCCCTTTGATGTGATCGGGGCTGTTTCTTTCGGAATGCGTGCTGCGTGGGTGAAGCGTTCGGCGGACGCAGTCTTTGACCCGTGGGGAATCGAGCCGACAGTAACGGTACATTCCCTTTTGAACCTGGCTGAGCAGGTTGACCGGGAGAGGAAAAGAATCTGAAAGCAGCCGGGACAGATATTGCTAGTGCTCTTTGATGACCTGATGTATGGGGAACGAGACAAGGAAACAAAGCTCGGCGAAAACCGCCTTTTAAAGCGGCATTCGCCGAGCCCTTATTTTGTTGCTCCTCTAATCGAGCGTGGCCGCTACATAGAGTGAGTTGTCACCGCGTTTCAGAAGAAACCGGATGATCTGTCCTTTTTTATGGGCAGCGGCAGCCTTTTCGTAATCTTTCAGGGTTGCAATTTTGCTTCCGTCGATCTCTTTGATAACGTCACCTTCGGTAATACCCGCCTCTTGAGCCAGTCCGCCCGGGGTCACTGCGGTTACCATCACCCCGCTCGTCTCTTTGAGCTGGAACTGATTTGCCAGATCTTTGTTTATCTCTTTGACGCTCATACCCAGTTTGTCCGGAGTTGTTTCTTCTCTCTGGGACTCGCCGCTACCGTCTTTCAGACGCTCGATAACGACCGGCACTTTCTTTTCCTTGCCGTCTCGCAGCAGTACCACCGTAACTTTCTTGCCGACAACGGTCGCTGCCACAATCCGGGAAAGTTCGCTCGCATCCTCAATCTTTTTCCCATCAAACTCCAGAATGACATCACCCGCTTTCAGTCCCGCCTTCATGGCCGGGCTTTCCGGAAGGATGCCACTGACCAGCGCTCCCTTTTCGTTTTTTAAACCGAATGATTTCGCCAGCTCTGCGGTTACCTGCTGAATGGAAACCCCCAGCCAGCCGCGAGTCACTTTCCCGTTCTCCTTGAGTTGGGGAAGGATGGATTTGGCCAGGTTGATCGGAATTGCGAACCCTATACCTTGGCCACCGGCAATAATCGCCGTATTGATTCCCACCACTTCGCCATGCGTGTTGAACAGGGGTCCGCCTGAATTGCCGGGGTTAATTGAAGCATCGGTCTGGATATAATCGTCATACGGGCCACTGCCGATTACCCGCCCCTTGGCGCTGACAATGCCGGCGGTAACCGTTTCGGATAAACCAAACGGATTGCCGATGGCCATAACCCACTCGCCCACCTGGATAGCGTCACTGTCGCCCAGGCGTGCCGTTGGCAGGGACTCCTTGGCGTCAATCTTCAATAATGCCAGATCCAGTCGTTTATCGACGCCTTTTACCTGTGCTTTATATTCACGGTTATCAGCCAGTTTGACCGTGATTTCATCTGCACCGTCTACGACATGATTATTAGTGAGGATATAGCCCCCATCGATGATGAAGCCTGAACCAAGGCTCCGCTGTTTGAAGGGATGTGGATTCGAGTTGTCAAAATAATGGTTGAAAAAATCCTGGAACGGATCATTGCCAAAGCGGTTATTAAATTGGTGCTGGAATTGCTGTTGCGGTTTGACCGTCTTGGCTGTGCTTATATTGACAACCGACGGTTTCAGCTTCTTGGCCAATGAGACAAAGTCAGGCGCGGATTCCGACGCCCATGTTGTGCCGGAAAGCACAAGGGCTGCCAGAAGCGTTGCCTGCAGTACCGAGAGAAAACGTAGTGCTACTTTCTTCATGATAAACCTCCTCCGCGTAACATGGTTTGCATCATAGAATATCATACTATTAAAAAACCGCTGCCGCTGTAAAGCCAAAATTACCATCACACAACGTGCCAAATGTTTTATAAACAACCATAAATAACGACACATTATGTGGCAATACATAGTAATTTATGGCGGATAAATGCAGTTGTTACCGTGGTAGTGGCGGGTGGCAGTAGAAGGTGTGATGTCTCCTTAAGTGATAAGACTCTTGGGAAATAAATTGCCAGAATAAACGTGATATGATTCTGCAGTATCTATTTGAGTTTGCCGAGGGCTTTCAACGCTTCACACGGATTATCCGCAATGGGCGGTAGCGTAACGCCGTTAATTTTTGCCCGTTCGTCCATGTTTTTGTGATGCATATCTATATACTTTTCGCAGGCGGTGTAATTTTGAAAGCTCACCAGTTTTGCCTGGTGGGCTTTCCGTTCATCGGGAGTCATCAATTGCCACCCGTAGGTGTTGCACTGATTGCTGGTCCAGCACCACTGGTGGGCAAAGGCTGATGATGTGATCAGCGCCGTTGTCAGGGACAAGACGATAGCTGTATTCAGATTCATGCACTTTTCCTCTTTCATACTGATGAAGTACGGTGCCGGATGCCGCTTATGTCTGATTGATCCGAGACGTGCCTGCTCTGCAGGCACGTCTAATGATTCAGATTATTACGTTGTTTCCAAATATGTT
>JABBNX010000192.1 GCA_019352135.1 Pseudomonadota bacterium | reverse complement strand
TGAGCCATTCCGACAAGCCGTTAACACAGCTCACACCTACACCATGCAGACCACCTGACACCTTGTAGCTATTCTGGTTGAACTTGCCACCTGCATGCAGAACCGTCAGAACGATTTCGGCTGCGGAACGTTTCGGCTCATGCTTGTCGTCGAACTTGATGCCGATTGGAATACCGCGCCCGTTATCCGCTACGGAGATCGAATTGTCGCCATGAATGATGACTTTGATGTCGTCGCAGTGTCCTGCCAAGGATTCGTCGATGGCGTTATCAACCACCTCAAATACCATATGGTGTAGACCGGTACCATCTGATGTATCCCCAATATACATACCGGGACGTTTACGCACTGCTTCCAAACCTTCGAGTTGTTGGATACTTGATTCGTCGTAGTTATCACTCATGAGTCTGTTTTACTTTCATTACTGTTTCACGTGGAACAAATTAGATACGCATGGGCATGACTACATATTTATAGTCATCTTTATCCGGGATAGTGATCAGGAGACTACTATTTTGATCTCCAAACGAGAGGATTAGATTTTGAGTACTGATGTTATTAATACCGTCCAGCAGGTAGTTTACATTGAAGCCAATATCCAAAGGGGCTCCTTGATAATCGTTTTCAATATCTTCCTGAGCTTCTTCCTGCTCGCTATTGCTGCTGATGATGCGTAAATTCTTTTCGGTCAATAACAGACGCACCCCACGAAACTTTTCATTAGACAAAATCGCGGCGCGTTGCAACGCCTGCAATATAGTCAGTCGATCCAATTTGAGGTGATTCGAATGAGTTGGAATGACCCGGTTGTAATCAGGAAACTTGCCATCAATTACTTTGGAAGTTAGGACGACATCTGCAAATGATATTCGAACTTGCTTCTCTGCCAGTTCAAGCTGGACTTTATCTTCGGTATCTTGCAGCAGCTTCAATAATTCATTGACCGTCTTGCGGGAAAGAATGACTTCCTGTTTTTTGTAGCTTTCTTTAAGTTCTTCACTAATAAAAGCCAAGCGGTGACCATCTGTTGCAATAAGTTTAATGGAAGTGCCGTCTACGACCAGAAGCACTCCATTTAGGTAATAGCGGATATCTTGTTAGCCATGGCGTATTGCACGGAACTCAATAGTCGACGTAAAACACCTTGTTCAATTTGGACCTTGGCTGCACCAACCAATTGTTCAGCCAGCATTGGAAAATCTTGTGCTGGCAGTGTTTGTAGACTGAAGCGGCTTTTGTTCGCTTTTACCAATAAACGGTTGTCCTGATCGTCTAAGGATATCGTGCTGTTATCGGGAATGGCGCGCAGAATTTCCTGGAGTTTCTTTGCGGAAATAGTAATTGCACTTTCCGTTCCGTCAAGTTCGGCTTTAAGTTGGGCTTCTATCTGTATTTCCAGATCCGTTGTAACAAACCGTACGCCGTCTTTATTCTTTTTGATCAGTACGTTTGAAAGAATAGGTAAGGGTTGCTTACGTTCTACAATACCTACAACTGCTTGCAAAGGTTTGAGTAAATCATTTCGATCTATTTGTTTAATGAACATATGTTTCCTTTAAAAACACAACAATAATAATAATAGGCACTGAATTTATGGATAACTAATATTATTCTTACATTACAAAAACTTAATTCATTAATTTCCTGTTCATAAAACTGCTTATCATTGTTTATTGTTTGTGTATAACTATTTCAATATGATGTTTATGTAGGTTCATTTACAAACTATACACAGGGTATACATGGCTATCCACGTAACGTCTGATTCAATAAGTTGAAATCTGCATTTAATGCAGAATCGGTATTACGCAATGACTCTATAGTTTTGCAAGCATGTAAAACAGTGGAATGATCTCTCCCTCCAAATGCATTCCCAATTTCAGGGAGACTCAATTGAGTAAGTTCCCGTGCAAGCGTCATAGCGATTTGGCGTGGTCTTGCAATTATTCTTGTGCGCTTTTTGGATAGTAATTCAATAATCTTTATGCGGTAAAAATCTGCTACTGTTTTTTGGATATTCTCTATTGAAACTTGCTTATTTTGTGCAGCCAGCAAGTCTTTAAGAGCTTCCTTTGCCAAGTCTATAGATATCTGACGCTTGTGGAATTTGGCATATGCCTCGATACGATTTAAAGCACCTTCCAATTCTCGAATATTGGAGCGAACATGTTTGGCTATGAAGAAAGCGACATCTTCACTGATAGGAAAACTACTGGCAGCTGATTTTTGCAGCAGAATGGCGACTCTCATTTCCAAACCAGGTGGTTCTATTGCTACAGTCAGTCCACAGGTAAAACGTGAAGTCAGACGAGGTTCAATACCTGAAATTTCTTTTGGAAATGTATCGCAGGTTATAACAACTTGTTTATTTGTATCAATAAGAGAGTTTAATGTATAAAAAAACTCTTGTTGAGTGCCTGGTTTGTCCGCAATGAACTGAATGTCATCAATTAGAAGTAAATCTAGTGAATTATAAAACTGTTTGAATTCATCAAAGTTCTTAGTCTGAAATGCACGTACTACTCCTGAGATATAGTTTGTAGCATGGACATAGCAGATTTTTGCCTGTGGATTCTGTTTACTGACAAGATTCCCAATAGACTGCAAAAGGTGAGTTTTTCCTAAGCCGACACCTCCATAAATAAATAAAGGGTTGTAGGCTACACCGGGCGTTTCTGAAACTTGTATGGCTGCAGCATGTGCCAATTGGTTTGCCTTACCAGTTACAAAGGTATCAAAAACCAGTGCTGGGTTTAGTTTATTTTGATTTTTTGAGTTTATTTTTGGCGTTGGCGCTACAGACTTAATTGAAACTGGCTCTGCTACAGTTGGACTGAGCGGCTTAATACCTCGCTTCTCAATGCGCAGCTCGATTTGAGGTGGTGCAGAAAAGTATGGAAGAGCGCGTTTGGATATCTCTGGTAAAAACCGCTCTTGTACAATCCGTAATGTAAAACTGTTGGGTGCTGTAAGAACGAGTTTATTGCCATCGATCTCGAAAATCAATGGTTTAATCCATGAGTTATATTGTTGTAATGGCAGCTGTTCCTTGAAAAAACTAAGGCAGCTGCCAGACAAACTTTGGGCAGACATAGGCAGAAAAATGTATCGCAATTATTGCGTCGCATTCTACAAGCTATGGATAAAGTTATCCACAGCATAAAAAGACTTGACAGGAATCACGCTAACGATTGTAATCGCGCGCTTTTCAACAGTAAAACAGTCAGGAGTTAATCATGAAACGTACATATCAACCGTCGGTTACCAAAAGAAAACGTACTCACGGATTTTTGGTTCGCATGAAAACCAAAGGTGGGCGCGCTGTTATAGCGGCACGTCGTGCACGTGGCCGTGTACGACTTGGCGTGTGAATCCAAAGAAAACCTGACTTTACCCCGGCGCTACAGGCTATCGCGTCGGGAGGGATTTTCTCGGATACTGCATCAAAGGGCGCAAACCAACACTTGGTTTGCCGTCCATAGCGAAATAAATTTAACTGGACATGCTCGGCTTGGCATGTCGGTCAGCAAGCGGATTATACCCGCATCAACACAGCGAAATATTGCCAAGCGATTGATTCGTGAGTGTTTTCGTCGTTACGCCAGGCATGGAGTCTCACGCGATGTCGTTATTCGGTTACGCAGGCCGCTTGAAATAAAAGATCTCTCGAAAGCCAGAGTCATGTTGGGTGAAATGTTAGAATCCGTACTGGCGGCTAAATGAAATTAATCCTGCTATTTATTGTTCGGGCTTACCAATTATTGATCAGTCCCGTGCTTCCCCAGTCGTGCCGTTTTAGCCCTTCTTGTTCGCAGTATTCCCTGGAAGCGATCTCAAAATATGGCGCTTTGAAGGGATTTTGGCTGACAATTAAGCGATTGATTCGTTGTAATCCTTGGAACCCGGGCGGATACGATCCAGTCCCATAACTGAAATACAGGTGAAACCTTGATGGACATGCGGCGGTTGTTCTTATTCCTGATCTTTTCCTTTTCTCTGGTTTTACTCTGGGGCGCGTGGACTCGTCAAAATCAACCAGTGCCACAGGTTGCAACGATTCCAGCTTCAAAGGAGGACCCTTCTATACCAGCGGAACTGGTTAAGTCTGGAGAACATACAGTTGTATCCACTGCTGTTGAAGCTCAAAAAGACGTGACGGGCAAAAAGGTCGTCGTGACAACCGATATCTTCATGGTTGAAATCAACACGGTCGGCGGAAATATCCAGCGCTTGGATTTGTTAAAACACAAAGACTCAAACGACCAAAGCAAGCCATTTACACTGTTACAACAAAAAGGTGAACACTTTTATGTTGCTCAATCAGGATTGCTTGGAAAAGGATTACCGACCCATAACGCAGAGTTTTCAACTGAAGGTCAGGACTTTCACCTTGCCGATGGCAAAGATACGTTAGAAGTACGTTTGACGGCACTCAATACAGGTGATGCGAGTGTAACGAAGGTATATACGTTCCATCGTGCCAGCTATCTTGTTGATGTTTCATATGAAATAGAAAATCATGGAACTACGGTTTTAACCCCTTCCGCATATTTTCAACTTGTACGCGATTCGGTAGCTATTTCGGGATCTTCGAAATTCGTTCCTACCTTTACTGGGCCGGCTGTTTATACTGATCATGACAAGTTTAAAAAGATCCAGTTTTCCGACATTGACAATAACAAAGTGAAGCTCCCGGTCAATCCTGATAATGGTTGGATCGGGATGTTGCAGCACTATTTTGTGTCTGCTTGGTTGCCGGAAGCAAAAGGACCCCGAGAGTTTTACACCAAAAAACTGGACAACAATGAATACTCTGCAGGTGTGATACTGCCAGTGGCAAATATCGAGCCTGGTCAGACGGGGCGCATATCCGCGACTCTTTACGCAGGACCAGCTCAAACGAAACTGGATGAAATCGCACCGGGTCTCGGATTGACAGTGGATTATGGGTGGCTAACGATATTTTCAACCCCGCTGTTTTGGCTGATGTCTCATATTAATGATTGGGTACATAACTGGGGTGTTTCCATCATCCTGCTGACAGTATTGATAAAATTGGCGTTCTTCCCGCTGTCTGCTGCAAGTTATCGATCCATGGCTAAAATGCGTCTGGTTGCTCCCAAGCTGGAGAAGATAAAGCAACAATATAGCGATGATCGGGATAAATTGAATCACGCGATGATGGATCTGTACAAAACGGAAAAAATCAATCCGCTGGGTGGTTGCTTGCCTATGGTGATTCAGATACCGGTGTTTATTGCACTTTATTGGGCTATTTTGTCCAGTGTGGAACTGCGTCACGCGCCTTTCTTTGGCTGGATTACCGACTTGTCGGCAACCGACCCGTATTATGTCTTGCCCCTGATCATGGGTGTCAGCATGCTGGTTCAGAGTAAACTGAACCCCTTGCCGCCGGACCCAATGCAGGCGAAGCTCATGCAAATCATGCCCATTGTGTTCAGCGTCGTGTTTTTCTTTTTCCCGGCTGGTTTGGTCCTGTACTCTGTTGTAAACAACATCCTTTCCATTACCCAGCAGTGGTACATCACCCGCGGACAAGCAGCCGCACGCAAAGGTGGCGTCAAAGCTTGATAATATCGCGGCGATAGCTACCGCCCCTGGGCGCGGTGGTATCGGCGTGGTTAGGGTATCCGGACGAGGTCTGGCAGAATTTGCCTTCGTGCTGACCGGAAAACGACTCGTTCCCAGATTCGCGACTTA
>JABBNX010000023.1 GCA_019352135.1 Pseudomonadota bacterium | reverse complement strand
CACGAAACGGAGCGCCGGTGATGGCAGCTCGGAAACATGCAACACCGGGATAGTTTCATATCCTCCTCCATGTGATGGTGTGCCGGCGGTTGCCTCCGCCGGCTTTTTTCTGCCCGGCGCAGCGGGCAGCGGCAGGGTCTGAAGGAAACGAATAGCATAAATGGTGGTTGTAATCCGTATAAATGGCGATACACTCAGACAAGTGCTGTTTTCTTTTTGATTATTCAGGAGAAACCATGTCCGCCTCACCACCAGTCAGCGCCATCATAACCGGCACATACAGAACCCCCCTCCTCCTGGCCCTGATCGCCGCCGGTTTGGCGGGCAACTATTTTCCATTCCCGATCTTCCATAATCTCGACTTTCTCTTCGGCAGCATCTTCGCGATGCTGGCACTGCAGTTCTTCGGGCTTGGCCGGGGCATTCTGGCGGCGGCCATCATTGCCGGCTATACCCACTTTCTCTGGAATCACCCCTACGCCGTCATCATTATGACCGCAGAGGTAGCGGTTGTCGGCTGGCTTATGACGGGGCGCCGCAAGATGGGGATGGTGCTGGCCGACACGATCTACTGGCTCGTCATCGGCATGCCGCTGGTCTACCTTTTTTTTCACGGTGTCATGCATCTCCCTTCCAGTGACACCTACATTATCATGATCAAGGAGGCGGTGAACGGCATTGCCAATGCCCTGATCGCCCGGCTGATCTATACCTGTTTTGCTCTCCGGTCGCGTTCACTGCTGACGTCGTACCGCGAGATCGTCTATAACCTGCTGTCTTTTTTCGTGGTGTGTCCGGCGCTGATTATGATGGCGGTTGACAGCAGAACAGATTTAGCCGCAACAGACCGGCATATCCGTACAACGCTGGCTCAGGAGAGTCAGAGCGTGGATCAACGTTTGGAAGCGTGGGTGGAGAACAGGAAAACAGCCATTGTCACGCTGGCAGAGATGGCAGCTTCTAGGTCCCCGCAACAGATGCAACCCTTTCTGGAGCAGGCAAAGCGGTCGGACGTTAATTTTCTGCGGATCGGCCTGCTTGACAGGGAAGTGACATCCACCGCCTTCTCTCCACTGGTCGATGAACTGGGGCAGAACAACATCGGCAAAAACTTTGCAGATCGCCCCTTCATTCCGTATCTCAAACAGACGCATAAACCGCTGCTCTCGGAAGTGTACAAGAGCAGGATCGGCATCCCCAAACCGGTTGTCGCGATTATTGCGCCGGTTGTCATTGGTGGCGAATACGGCGGCTATGTCGCCGGCATTCTGAGTCTGGAGCAGATACGGGAGTACCTCGACAAGAGCTTGAACGCATATACCGCGTTCTACACTCTGATTGATAAAAACGGTAACGTCATTATGACCAACCGCACCGATCAAACGGTCATGACGCCCTTTGTGCACGGCAAGGGAACGCTCACTCATATTGATGAAGTTGTCAGTCAATGGTTCCCGGTTGTGCCTCGCCATACACCTATCTTTGAACGCTGGCAGAAATCGTATTATGTTGCGGAAACCACCATCGGCAACCTGGCAGAATGGCGGTTGGTCCTGGAGCAGCCGGTGGCGCCCTTCCAGAGGACACTCTACGAAAATTACACTGACAAGCTGACCCTGCTGTTTCTGATTCTGCTTCTGTCGCTGGCGCTTGCTGAATTTTTGAGCCGCAAGACGGTTGTCACACTGAGACAGCTGCGCTCGCTTACATATGAGTTTCCGGTCAGGCTGGCAACAGACGGTAATGGAATCGTCTGGCCTGACAGCGGCATTAAAGAGGCACGGCACCTGATCAACAATTTCCGGGAGATGGCGAATTCGCTGGCAGCACAGTTCCATGAAATCCGGCAGATCAACGAATCGCTGGAGCAGCGGGTGAGGGACCGGACTCGGGAGTTGCTGGAAAGTGAAGAAGCATACCGCACCGTGGCCGATTTCACGTACGATTGGGAATACTGGGTGGCCCCGGACGGCAGCCTGCGTTACATCTCTCCCTCTTGCGAGCGTCATACCGGATATCTCAGGGAAGAGTTCCAGAATGACCCCGCTCTTATGGAGAGGATCATACATCCTGATGACCGGATGCTGTTTGTCAGCCACCTGCCTGATAATCCGGAAGCAGCACAGAAAACGAATCAGCACCATATGGACTTCCGGATTAGTACCCGCAGCGGCGAGGAACGCTGGTTCTCGCACATTTGCCAGCCGGTCTATGACGGTGACGGGAAATATCTGGGACAACGGGCCACTAACAGGGATATCACCCAGCGTAAACAGGCGGAAGAAGCACTGAGAAAGTCCGAGGCGCTTTATCACTCTCTGGTCGAGACATCGCAGGATCTGATCTGGCAATGTGATGCCGAGGGAAGATATACTTACCTCAATCTGGCCTGGGAACAGGTTCTTGGCTATGAATTGGATGAGATGCTCGGGAAAAAATTCAACGACTTTCAAACACCTGAAAGTGCTGCGCGTTTCCTGATAGAGTTCAACCGGTTATTGGAAGGCAATTCGGTCAATAATTTCGAAACCACGCATACGGGAAAGTCCGGCAACAAAATATATCTGGTGTTTAATGCCCTGTTTATATGCGACGATAAAGGGAACATAGCCGGCGCGAGCGGTACCGCATACGATATCTCCGGGCGCAAGCAGATGGAAACGGAACTGCGTCAAGCCAAAGCTGCTGCCGAGGCGGCCACTATTGCCAAGAGCCGTTTCCTGGCCACCATGAGCCACGAGATCCGCACTCCAATGAACGGTGTTATCGGCATGATTGAACTGCTGCAGCATACCAAGTTGACACATGAACAGTATGGATATGCCGAAAGCGCTAAAAAATCCGGGATCGAACTGGTGCATCTGCTTAATGATATCCTCGACCTGTCAAAAATCGAGGCGGACAAGATTGAACTGGAAACATTCGACTTTGACCTGCAGACGGTGGTTGCAGATGTCATTAACCTCATGTCTCTTCAAGCCCTCGAAAAAGGGATAAAACTTACTTCGTCAATAGATGCCGACGTGCCAGTGGCTTTGAAAGGCGATCCTGGACGACTGCGCCAGATCATCACCAATCTTGTTGGCAACGCTATTAAATTCACCCCCAAAGGCTCCGTAACTCTTCAGACCCGGAAAGACAGCGAAACCGAACATTCCGTCACGCTCCGTTTTCTGATATGCGACAGCGGCATCGGCATCGCGGCCGACAAACTGGGACAGATCTTCGATCCCTTTACCCAGGCCGACAGTTCCACCTCGCGCACCTATGGCGGTACCGGCCTTGGTCTGGCAATCTGCAAACAGTTGGCGGAACTGATGGGGGGAAGTATCGGTGCGGAAAGTACGGAAAGCCGTGGCTCAACTTTCTGGTTTACCGCTAAAATGGAGAAGCAGAAAACGGACGGCCTTCAGCTCGATTTACTCCCGTCCTCAACAGGATGTGGAAAGGATGATGTAATCTTTGACATTCAAGGGCACATCCCTGTCAATCAGCCTGTTGCTATAGGGGGTGCAAGTGGCATTATCCGTATCCTGTTGACTGATGATGATCCGACAGCCCGGAAAATTGTGCCGCAGCTACTGAAGAGCTACGGTTATCTCGTAGATGTGGCTGGTGACGGCAAAGAAGCAGTACAGGCACTTGAGACACATGATTATGCACTGGTGCTGATGGATTGCATGATGCCGGAAATGAATGGTTTTGAAGTCACGGCGGTTATTCGTGATCCGGCCTCAGCTGTACGTAGGCACGATCTCCCGGTTATTGCGCTCACCGGCAATGCCATGAAGCAGGACCGTGACCGATGTATCGCTGCCGGAATGGACGATCATCTTCCGAAGCCTTTGATGTTACCTGATTTATTGACTATGCTGGAGAAGTGGCTGAAACAGTAAGAAAAGTTACTTCGGATGAGAAAAGGACGGTGTGAGTATAATATTTTTTCTGCCGATGATTTCGATCTCTCCCGACTGGCTCAGTCGAGTCAACAGTCTGCTCACCGTTTCTCTGGCAAGTGAAGCAAAGTCTGCTATTTCCTTATGAGTAAGCTTGAAGGGAATGATGATGCCTCTTACGTCCTTGATACCGTAAACAGAGCTGATGTGGGCCAGTACCGCCCGTACTCTGGTCTCTGCGTCAGGCAAGCCGAGCACCCGCAACATTGTCCAAGAATCCCTCAGGCGCTCGCAAAGCATTGAGATGATATGCTTTAATACATTGGGATCTTTCATAAAATACTGTTCAAAATCTACTTTTGATATTAACCCCACTGTAGCATCCTCCATCGCTACAACAGTAGCTGGTTGAGATTTCCCGTCCAAAAGAGTCATCTCTCCAAAAAAGTCTCCCCTCTTGCGGATGACCAGAATCTGTTCTTTCCCGTCTGGAGTTATCCGCACAACTTTTATTTTGCCGGTAAAAATTACATACATGAAGTTTTTGGAATCATCTTCCATCAGAATGATGGAATTTTTCTTAAAATGTTTCTCCGTAATAATCTGAGTAAGTCTGGATTTCTCTTCTGGGAGCAGGCACGAAAATATTGGAATGTGCTCAAGTGTTTTGAGATGGTTATGGCTGCCTGTTGTTTTCATGGCATACCCCTGTCTTTGTGTGTAGTGCGTTAGTGTGACAATGCTTCTTTATCCGACCGAAGAGTAACATGGGTGAGGTAATTGTTTCTGGTCGGTTTTTCCATCAATGATATCCGCCGTTTTGTCCTCATCCTTTTTTGGGTGGAATCGTTTACATCCATTGAATCCGAGAAAAATCGAAACGTGTTCCTTCCACTTTTCTTAGCAACATACATGGCCATATCCGCTTTTTTTAATAGTGACTCGATCGTGGTACCGTGGAGAGGATACACAGCAACTCCTATGCTCGTTGTTACATATGTTTGCTGACCGAGGATATCGAATGGCTTCTGGAATATTTCCTGAACTTTTCCAGCAAAAGTAATGATATCCTGAATAGTATCGGCATCATTAATGATAATAACAAATTCATCACCACCCAGTCGGCCGACAGTGTCATACTGCCGCATGCATTTTTGCAACCCTAGTGCCACTTTTTTCAGAAGTATGTCTCCAGATAAATGTCCCATGGAATCATTGATGTTTTTGAAATTATCCAGATCAAGAATCATAAGCGCGATCAGTGTGTTATGGCGTTCTTCAAAACCAAAAGCCTGTTTTAAACGGTCAAAAAGCAGAACACGATTAGGCAGACCTGTCAGATGGTCGTGGGTGGCTTTATACCGCAACTGCCTTTCAATTCTCTCCCGTAAGGTAATTTCCTGATTGAGCCCCTTGTTTATTGAATGAAGTTCTTCATTCAACAGGCGTATTTCCTTTGCGGCATGTTTAAGCTCAGAGATATCATTCATTGAAATAATGTAGGTAGTGGTGCCGGTGATTTTTTTGACAATTGTATCGACAATCTTTGAATTTCCCTTGTTGTCCACTATTGTTAATTCAAACTGCTGCCGGGTTGCGGATGTGTCATCATCAGCAAGACTGAGCCGTTCCTCCAGCTTTGAGCGCTCGCTGTCACCAAAAAAATCAGTCCAGCTTTTCACGTTTTCGACCGATTCCTTGGAATACCCTACCATATTTTTGAATTGTTCATTCGCCATGATAATAGTTGAATTTTCATTGATCAGCATCATGGCGTTATCACTCATCTCGAATATCGTGCGATACCGATTTTCACTTTCTTTCAGCTGTTTATCCATGTTGTGTTTGAATAGGGCAATTTCGATGGCATTCTGAAGCTGATAAATATCAAATGGTTTGATCAGGTATGCATACGGTTCGGTCTCCTTGGCGCGCTCAAATACGTTATCATCAGAATTTGCGGTCATATAAATAACAGGGATGTCAAACTGGTTATGTACCTCTTGTACTACACAAATCCCATCGATTTTACCACCGAGGGTAATGTCTACCAGAATAAGATCCGGTCGATTATTCGTAACATTTTCAATGACTTCTTCCCCGCTCTTAACCACACTTGTGATCTGATATCCCATACGGAGCAGTGACTGATTCAAATGGCGCGCTGCAATGGCGTCATCTTCTGCCAATAGAATTTTTGTATGATATGCCATGCCTCACCTCTTGTTTGAGCCGCAGTGGATTACCCGGTCGTGTCCAATATCGTGAAAACGGTAAAAAAACGGCGAGGTTTTCACCTCACCGTTAATCGCCAAGGCGGATGAACAAAATTATGCTGCTACTCTGCGTCGTTTGCCCCAGAAGGCTAAACCACTCAGGCCCGAACCGAGGAGCAGAAGTGTCGCCGGTTCCGGTACTGGTGCGGTGTTGCCATTGGGCTGGTCCACTATTGAACCGTAGTTTGTACATTCAAGGGTGGGTAGCAGATCCGGCTGATCCATACTAAGATACATACTAAGGGCGCCATCGCAGTAAATGCTGACATTCAGAGGTTGGCCATTCGGCACGTAACTGGCGAAAAAATTATTAACATTTAATCTCGTGGTTAGTAATGCCCCGGCAAAACTTGCTGAAAGAGTACCGACATCAATCCCGTTAATTTTGACAATATCATTACTATATCCGTGGGTATCAGCAGAAATTTTTAGCCAATAGCTACTAAAAGTATTAAGGACAGGGGGGATATTGAATTGCATGTATGCGGTTTCACCTGAATTCCATTCGGTCGTCAGTCCCGTTTGACTGTATGCTTCAGCGCCGCCTGCAGACACAAGGGCCATTAATCCCAAGCATGCTGTAATTAAGATCAGCTTTTTCATGATGTATCTCCTTTTTTTGTTTGAAGACTGTTTTTGTTGGCTTCTAATTATTAAAAAAATGAGTGCATGACATTGAATAACTTTGAGACATTAGCTTTGTTACGATTGCTTCACCCCCTTTCATTGTGGTCTGGTCATCTGGTGCGACTGCATCTAGACTTTCCAAAAATATGTTCCCTGAATTCAAGTGGTAATTATTAAATTGTTTGATCGAATGTTTTACCAAGTTTAAGCATCAGGCGTGCCAAGTTGTAACTAGCTTTAATTTAAACATAAATAAGTTGAAGAGACGTTTTTGTGTCCTGATAAATGTAAAGCAAGCCGACATGTCAGCAGGTTATTCTTTACAATTAGAGCTGTTTAAAAGGTAGCAGGTAGGTGTCACACCCAATTAACATCGGTCATATTTTTTACCATTTATTCCATCCCCTTAAATTCTAGCTTCCCATCAATGTTATCTACTGAATGCCATATAATCTAACATGCCAATCTGTGGTCATATTCCTCATAACATATTGTATTTATGTAAGATGTAGGCAGTTAATAACATGGCACACTCTGTGTTAACTCTCTGTATAAATAAATTACGATCATGGATGACCCACGTGGTTTATACGCTTATCCCGGAGGGTACTGCTGTGTACAAAAAAATAGTAATTCTGATGACTCTGTGCGTCTTCAATTTCGGTTGCACGGGTAAAACCAGCGATGAATTGTATGCGGATGGAGTCAAAATGCTTCGTGAAGGGAATTCAAACGGTGCAATCGTGCTTTTCAGGAACGCCCTGGAAAAGAATCAGAACAATCTAGACGCTCGGTACCAGTTGGCAAAAGCATATGTATCGGAAAAGAAATACGAACTGGCTGAAAGGGAATTTCAGAAAGTGAAACGATTGAACCCAGCTCAACCCGATATCCAATTGGAGCTGGCTAGACTATTTAATGGCCAGAGGAAGCCTGATTTGGCGATCAGTCAGGCAGAGGATTATCTGAAGTCAAACCCTGACTCGGCAGAGGCGATGGAGTCAATCGGCATTGCGTACGAAATAAAAAATATGCCAGAGGTAGCTGAAACCTATTTTCTTCGAGCCCTCGAGAAAAAACCTGAAAATATTAGCACTATGCTGGAGTTGGCTGCACTACGCGTAAAACTTGGAAAGGTAGAGCAGGCCAGAGTATTACTGGAAAATGTCATCAAAAATCATCCTCGCAATCCAAGGGCGAACTACCTCTTGGCTGACGCTGAAATCGCACGTGGCAGGAAAGATAGGGCTCTCGAACTTTACAAAAAGTTGGAGGAGATTAATGCCGCAGACCCGACTGCATCGTACAGGGGAGGGTTGTTGCATTTTGAGATGGAACATTTCAACGTTGCTGAAACAATCGCAGGGGAACTTATTAAAAAATTTCCTGGCAACGCAGAAGGATACCGCTTGAAAGGGATCGTGTCCTATCATAAGAACGATTTTACTGAGGCCATAACTGCCTTACAAAATGCCAACAAACTTCAACCGACTGTGGCCGGTTATTATTACCTGGGTCTTAGCCTTTACGGCAATGGGAATCTGGAAAGTGCCCTGGACCAGTTTCGACAGATTATCGATCGAGCACCTTCATATCACCAGGCACGGCTTCTTACCGGAATGATTTTTCTCCAGCAGAAACGAGTTGATGATGCAATTTCAGAATTTAAGAAATTCCTTGAAACGGATGGCAATAATCCACTGGGGCACAACTTGCTCGGCAACGCCTATATGGCTAAGGGGCAGTATGAAGAGGGAATGAAAGAGCTCGATATAGCAACGAAAATAGAACCCAAACTTATTGATGCATATTTGAAGAAAGGAATGTTTCACCTCAGCCAGGGGAAAACTTCCGAAGTTGAAATTGATCTTAAGACGGCTATCCGTATTGCGCCAGAAATACTCAACACCAGGTTAATCTTGTCTTCTTTCTATGAGCACCAAAATGATAATGCCAAAGCACTCATCACTCTTAAAGCCGGTTTAGCGAACAAAACAAGTGATTCTATTCTTTACTATGGCATGGCCAAAATCCTGTTTGAAGATAAAAAACCTAATGAAGCAATACGCTACCTCAAGAAAGCAAAAGAATGCAATCCCAGCACAGTTGCACCGTATTTCATTCTCGCCAGCTATTATGCCGGTATTCGCGATACTGGAAAAGCGATGAACGAATATTCAGAAGTTCTGAAGAAAGAACCGGGCAATGTGAAGGCGATGTTGCAAATGGCCGCTCTTCTGGATTCATCCAAACGGAAGAGCGAATCACTTGCCTGGTACCTTAAGGCCAAGGAAACTCACAATATTTTAGCTTATGTTGCGTTGGCGCGCTATTACGAAAAAAACGGGGATATGGAAAAACCTTTGTCAGTCCTTGTTGAAGCGAATCAGTTTAATCCTCGCTCCCCCGATATTCTAGACGAAAAAGTTCGATTATTCCTCAAAAGCAGAAAATATGACGAGGCCCTTAAAGCATGCGACGATATGGAGGCGATTTCACCAGAGCGTGCTTGTTCAAAAAGAGCCGCTACATACATTGCTATGAAAAAATTACCCGAAGCCATAAAAGAGGCAGAACGAGCCATAAGCCTCAAACCTGACTTTTCATACGGATACATGTTGCTTGCAAACATTTACCAGGAACAAAAAAAACCTGAACTTGCCATTGAAACATTGAAGAAGGGGATTCTTAATGACGGGAACAACCCACAGACAACTCTTGCCCTGGCAGTACTGTACGGTAAGAACGGTAATCACTCACTGTCTCTGAAAACCTGTGACGGTGTTTTACGGAAGTATCCTGACTATGCCCCAGCCTATTTTATACAAGGCACGCTCCTGGAGGCAAAAGGTAATAAAAAGGAAGCTATCAAGAAATATCGAGTAGCGCTGGCACATTCCGCTAACTATGCAGCTGCTCTTAATAATCTTGCCTACCTGTATCTTGATGGGAATGGGACGAAAGAAGAAGCCCTTCAACTGGCTGAAAGAGCAATTGCCTTAGAGCCTGGAGATCCCGGATACATGGATACAGTCGGGTATGCATTCTTTGAAAATAAACGCTACCAGGAAGCCCGTGAGTATCTGGAGAAGGCTCTGGCTCACCTTCCCGGTGATCCAACAATTAATTACCATCTTGCTCTTCTTTATCAGGCATCAGGAGAGAAAAAGCGGGCTGTTGAACGACTACAGGTAGCGCTTCGTGCTAAAAATTTTGCTGGGAATCAGCAGGCACGGAAACTTCTGGCGAAACTAAATTAAGCTGGTTTTTATACCCACCGCGGTTCAAGGAGCATCGATATGGAACAGAACAAGAGGCTTGTTCTACTGGTTGCCGGCGATACCATGGCAGCTATTCTGGCCATACTGATTGCCATTTCAATCAACTCGCTGAAAAATCCTGGCGGGGAGGATGTTTATATGTTTGGGACAGTGAAGATAGCAGTCTTTACTGTGATTGTAGTTTTCCTGTCATTTCTGGTCGAAATCTACAAAAACCATCACGAGTTGATTGCCAGGGATATCGCTGTCAAGATTGGTACTTCCCTCGGTGTATCGTGCTTTGTTTTTTCCTTTCTCACCTATTCGAATAAGTTTGGTGAATTTGGCAGAGGAATCCTCGTTTCTGCAATTATTGCTTTCGGAGCTCTTCAGTTTTTATGTCACATAGCGTATCGTATGTATGTAAAATGTAAAGGTTTATCTCGGCGCATTGTGGTCCTTGGGGTTGGGGCTGCAGCAGGGAATATGGGCGATCTCATCCCGGAATCCGACGAAAACTATCTACTCTCGGGTTACGTCAGATGTTCTGATGAAATATCCGAGGTACCTCCAGACTCTATTCTTGAAAACATTGGAGGGCTTTACGAAACGATTAAAAGAGAAAAAGTAGACAAGATAGTGGTTTCGTTGACAGAGCGGCGTGGTGTGTTTCCACTTAGTGATGTTATGGCATGCAAGCTGGATGGAATTGAGGTCGTAGACGGCCCATCGTTCTATGAGCATGTTACCGGCAAGTTGTTTTTGGAAGGCATTAATCCTAGTTGGTTTATATTTTCTAATGGTTTCAAAGTCAGTCGAATACGTAAGGTTTTAAAAAGGAGCGTGGATGTGTTTTGTGCCCTCTTTGGCATAATCCTGACAGTGCCGTTTTTGCCTCTGGTCGCTTTGGCAATAAAACTCGACTCTCCCGGGCCGGTTTTCTACCGGCAGAAAAGGGTCGGAGAAAGAGAAAAGCCATTTTTTCTTTATAAAATAAGGACTATGAGAGCTGATGCAGAAAATGGTACCGGAGCGGTATGGGCACAAAAAAACGATTCGCGTGTAACCAGATTAGGTTCTTTTTTCCGTAAGTGTCGTATCGATGAATTACCGCAGTTTTTCAATATACTCCGGGGTGACATGAGCATGGTTGGTCCAAGGCCGGAACGACCGGAATTTGTCGATAAACTGAAGGAGGCCATTCCTTATTATTCGGAACGCCACTTTGTCAAGCCGGGAGTAACAGGTTGGGCCCAGGTACGCTATCCCTACGGAGCCTCAGTAGAGGATGCCAAGGAAAAACTTCGATTTGACCTGTATTACATCAAGAATCTTACTTTGACATTCGATTTAATGATCATCCTGGAAACGATTCAAGTGGTTCTTTTCAGAAAAGGAGCAAGATGATTCCGCACCGAAATTGAACAATTCACCGCTAGAGGACCGGATTACTAAGGAGATTACAATGAAAAAATGGCTGATGATGACATGTATAGGATTAATTCTGTTCCCCTCATTGTCTCAGGCTGGTGATTATGTCATCGGGGAGGGAGATGTCCTCGATGTATTTGTCTGGGGGGTCAAGGAGCTGAATGTGTCTGTCAAGGTGAGGCCGGACGGTAAAATTACCATACCCGGGATAGGTGATGTGAAAGCATCCGGTTTCACACCTCCGGGACTGCAAAAGTCACTTGATGAAAAGATCAAGGGGTTGGTAAAGAGCCCTAATGTTACGGTGACGGTCAAAGAAATTACCAACAGCAAGGTATATATCTTTGGTGGTGGGGTCAAAGCAGCTGCGTATGACCTCAATCGCAGCACAACACTTCTGCAGTTGCTGTGCACCCTGGGCGATGTCACAAATGCCGATCTCAAAAGATCGTACATTCTTAGAAAAGGGAAAATGATCAAGGCAGGTTTTTACAAGCTCTTCATTAACGGTGATACCCGCGAGGATATTGCCATCGAATCAAACGACTCAATCTATATTCCGCTCCTTACGGATAAGAGCATCTATGTTCTTGGAGCGGTGAATACCCCGAAATTTATTGAATACCGTGATGGAATGACCGTCATGCAAGCGATCCTCGAGGCCGGGGGATTCAGTAAGTTTGCCAAGCAGAATGATACGACCATTCTGCGTAATGAAGGCGGTAAAGAGGTAATTATACCGGTCAGGGCAAAGGACATTTTGAATGATGGCGATTTGAGTCAGAACTCCAGGTTAAAGCCGAACGATTACATCGTGGTCAAGGAAGGTATGTTTTGAATTTAGTATAAAATTATAAAGCACAAGCAAAAAATATGAGTCGCGGGGTGACACATGAATAATACAGAGGATTTTGACTACAAAAAATATCTGCAGCTGATCAGTAAAAGGAAATATCTGTTTGTGATACTTGCCCTTGTGATCATGACCGGGGATGTTATTACCAGTTATCTTCTTCCAAAACGCTATGAGGCCAAAAGCACGGTCTTTATCGAAAAGAGTGTCATCAGCGACTTGGTCAAGGGGATTGCGATAACACCTTCATTTGAGGACAAACTCAGGGTATTAGCCTACACAATGAAAAGCCGGGCATTATTACTCAAGGTGTTTAATGATCTCGACCTGAACGTCAACAAACAAAACAGTGGCCAGTTGGAAAAAATGATTGCGGAGTTTCAAAAAAACACCGACATCAAACTGAAAGACAATGAAGGGTTTTTTACCATAACGTTCACCAACGAGAATCCCCGTCTTGCCCGCGACTATGTGAACGCGCTGGTTCGCCGCTATATTGAAGAAAACATTACATCCAAGCGGAAAGAATCATACGGCGCCACCAATTTTATTGGGGAACAGATCACGGCGATCAAGGCAAAGCTTGAAGAGGCAGAAGCCAAGGCAAATAGTTACAAAAGGGACAATGGAAGCGTGCTTGCTCAAAATGAAGGAACTCTGCTTACCGAAATTGGTTTTGCACAGCAGAAACTTGATGAGATAGCACTTAAACGTCGCCAGCTTGAAAGCATGCAGAGCCTCGCAAAAAAGAACGATCCGTTTAAGGCAAAACTCGCAATGCTGGAGAAAAAACGCCAGGAACTGAGCCTTGTCTATACAGATAATCATCCAGAAATTGTTGAGCTAAATAACTCTATTTCAGACATCAAACAGCAGCTTAAATCTGGTACTTCGAGAGCCAATCTTAGTGATACTCTTTCACCGGAAATGGTTAACATTTCGATGGAGCTGAATTCACTTCGTGATAATGAAAATATCCAACGTCGCTTTATCTCGTCGAAGCAGGCTCTGCTCAGAAGTATTCCTGCTGCCAAGAGTGGACTTGATGAGCTGGAACGGGAGAAAAACAGTCAGAAAAATCTTTATGAGCAACTGATGGCCAGATATGGGCAATCAGAGGTGTCCAAGCAGGTGGAGGTGCAGGACAAGGCTACTACCTTCCGAGTAGTAGATCCTGCGGTAATTCCGACTCAACCTTACAGTCCGCAGCGTGTGAAAATAATCCTCCTGGGTATCGTTGGCGCTCTGGTGGCCAGCTTTGCATTTCTGGTGCTGCTTGATCATCTTGACCAGTCTGTACGAAATATCGAGTCCCTTAAATCGTTAGGTATTCAGATTTTGGCGGTCGTCCCCACAATCGAAAATCCGATCGAATTAGAGGCGGTACGAAAGAGAGATTACTGGTTCTACGGCATTACTGGAACATGTTTTTTGCTGATTCTGGCAACTGTTCCTCTTGAGTTGCTGCGGTCTCTCTCTATTGATGTTTTCAGCTATGCCGGCATCAAAACGCAGCTGATGAATCTGACCCTCAAATAGATTGGATACTGATCATATTACACGGTCTGAAAGGAAATGTTATGAGCCGAATAGAAGAAGCTCTGGAAAAAGCTGCAAAACTGCGTGTTGAATCGACCTCTGAGGTTTCAGCAAAAAAAACTGATCTCAAGATCCATGTGCCACCACCACTGACCTCACCAGGCATAACTATGACAAATCGGCTGCTTGTGACCGTAAATGACCCGAATACCCAGGCAGCGGAAGAATACCGCAAACTGAAATCAGTTATCGTTAAAATGACCAAAGAGGGGTCTTTTCTGAATATGCTGATGGTGACCAGTTCAATAGGAGGCGAAGGTAAAAGCCTCACTTCCCTGAATCTCGCCCTGAGTATGGCCCAGGAGTTTGATCACACCGTTCTGCTGGTGGATGCTGATATCAGAAAACCAACCATTCACAGCTATCTGGGGATAAAAAATTCGGCAGGTCTTACCGATTGCCTTTTAGACGATGTTGATGTCAAGGATGCGCTTATACGCACCGGAATCGGCAAACTATCATTTCTGCCGGCCGGTCGTAGTGTGCCAAATCCCGCGGAAGTCTTTACCTCGCAACGGATGCGGGATTTCTTTCTTGAGATAAAGAACCGCTATCACGACCGTTACATAATCATCGACACCCCGCCTGTGCTGCCGTTTGCGGAGACGCGCTCATTGAGCACCATTGTTGACAGCATCGTGCTGGTAGCAAAGGAAGGTCTTGTTACGTTGCACAACATCGAGGAAACGATGGAATACATCAAGGGAACTCCGCTGCTGGGCATTGTTTATAATGAAGCAACAACGGAATTCCGCCATGAACACTACCATTATTGCCGTGAAGGATCTGCGTAATTTATGCAGGTGTGAGCCCAGATCCCAATTCTGATCATAAGGGGATAATTCATGTATGAGGCATTTTTTAATCTAAAACAAAAACCATTCGATCTGCTACCGGATCCTGAGTTCCTGTTCATGAGCAGTTCGCACAAAAAAGTACTTTCCTATCTGGACTACGGCATCCGGGAACGGGTTGGTTTTATTCTCCTGACTGGTGAGGTAGGTTCCGGCAAAACGACTATCATTCGGAATCTTATTAAAAAAAATCTTACCGATGTTGTCCTTTCGAAAATATTTAATACGCGAGTTGATTCGGAACAGTTGATAGCAATGATCAATGACGACTTCGGCCTGCCTGTCCTGAACAAAGACAAGATCACGCTGCTGAGGGATTTGAATACCTTCCTGATTGAACAGTTCGTGAAAGGGAATAAACCGGTTCTGATAATCGATGAGGCTCAGAACCTGAACCATGATTTGCTTGAGGAGATCAGGATGTTGTCCAACCTGGAGACCGACAATGCAAAACTTCTTCAGATTATCCTTGTAGGACAGCCTGAGTTGCGAACAACACTGGCATCGATAACACTGGTACAACTGCGTCAGCGAATCAGCATCAACTGCCATATCCAACCATTAAATAGATTAGAAATTGAACTGTATATCCTGCATCGTCTGGAAAAGGCTGGTGACCGCGAAGCTGTCAGCTTTTCCCCGGAAACAATCGATATCATATTTACGTATAGCAGAGGAATTCCCCGGCTGATCAACATTATCTGCGATTTCATCTTGTTGGCCGCGTTTGCCGAGGAGACCAGGACGATTGAAGCCGATCTGGTGCAGGATATCATCGGTGACCTGGACTTCGAGTATCATTATTGGGGGAGTGAATCATCTGATGGACACGTTATGAAAGTAAAAGATAGCGAAGCGCAATCCTTGTCTGGCCGCTCCGAACCGGTGATTTCTGAACTGATTAAGGGCATCAGCGAACGACTTGAAAATATGGAAAGAGAATCCGAATCGACCAATCAGAAGATGTTTCAGGAAATGGCGGGAAAAATCACCGATCTGGAAAAGTCACTGAAGTCACATCAGGAAAAAACCGGCACACTTATTCAAAAAATATTTAAAAGTAATCAAATCACGGAAGAAAAACAAAGCGAATTATCAAACGAAGAAACATCGCAATCCTTAATGGGAAATATGTTCGGCCGCATGTTCAGGCTTTGATTCTTAATGTAGTTCGTAAACGCACTTGTCCTGCGTAACCAGCGTTGTTGTGAGGGATTCCATGCCAAAGATACTAAGGGGAGCAATTTTTTTCAGTGTTCTATCTGTAGCAACTGTTGTGCAGGGAGCTGAATTTGAGGTGCACCCTTCTATAGCTGTCAGCGAGGAGTTTACTGATAACGTTTACGAGACTACCACCAACCGTATTTCTGATTACATCACGCGGGCTCTTCCGGGGATTGTCATGAGTTACAAAGCACCGGCACTGGCTGCAGATCTCAGTTATGTCTTTGACTACCGGCACTATGCCAGGAAAACCCATAGAGACGAAATAACACATGCGCTGAGTGCCAACGGGCACCTGACCGCTGTTGAAAATTTCATATATCTCGACGTGAGCGATGAATATCATCGGGTTTCGCTGGATGCAACCCGGGATGTGACGAACGAAAGTCTGTTTCTCAACCAGTCGGACCGCAATATAGTCACCGTTGCGCCGTATGTTACGTTGCGCCCAACTGAAAGGATCGAGATTAAGGCCGGCTACAAATTCACCGACACCCGTTATTTCGGCTCAACCGGTATTGCCGCATATCAATTTACCGACACCAGCTATTTCGGTTCATCCGATATCGGTATCAACAAAACTGATCACGTTGCCACGTTGAATGTGGCTTACGAATTATCCAAACGGTTTAGTTTGACCGCCGGTTACACCTTCACCAGGGAGACGTCTGATTTCGATAATCTCAGTCAGCACCAGGCGCTTGGTGGCTTCCGCTACGAGTATACGGACAAATCGTTTGTCTTTGCCCAGGCAGGAAATACCTGGACCAGTTATGACAGTGGCCAGCGTCTCAGTAGCATTGTCTGGAATGCGGGGATTACCCATGTATTCAATACGCTTACCGGCACGGTGATTACCGGTGTGAGATACGATGAAGATCCGCTGCGCAACATTATGAAGGAAAGCTTTGTCAGCGGCACCCTTGAGAAGCGCCTTAACAGAGGCTCCGTAAGTTTTTCCCCGATGTATTCCGAGTACGTTCTGACCAAAACAGATTCACAGCTGACAAAAAAATATGGTGCAACGGTACGCGGGCAATACGAGGTAACCCAGAAATTGAACGGTAACCTTGCCGTTACGGCGGAAAAGTACGAACAGCCAATACTGGGGAGTTACACCAGGCGCTTAGAGGTTGATTCAGGACTCAGCTACCTCCTTGCCGAGCAATTGACCGCCTCGCTCTCATATATTTACGTGGAGTACTATTCGCCAGGCATTGTGTATGACAACCGGCATGTCAACCGTGCGATGATTGAAATCAAGAAAACATTCTGAGGTAACAGATGATTAATGCCCTGACCATAGATGTTGAAGACTATTTCCATGTGACCGCTTTTGAGCGGCAGATCAGGCCTGATGAGTGGGACACTTATCCGCTCAGGGTTGAGAATAACACCATGCGGATACTCGACATGCTGGACGAGTTTGCATTACGGGCGACATTTTTCGTTCTGGGGTGGGTTGCAGAGCGACTTCCCGCTCTCGTAAAAGAGATCCACCGGAGGGGGCATGAAATTGCCTGCCATGGCTATGGGCATCAACTCATATATCGTCTTTCCCCGCAAGAATTCCGGGAGGATGTGTCAAAGGCAAAAAAAATCCTGGAAAATATCTGTGGGGAACAGGTGAAAGGGTATCGGGCCCCGAGCTATTCAATCACGACAAAGTCGCTCTGGGCGCTCGACGTTCTTGTGGAGGAAGGTTTCTCCTATGACTCCAGCATATTTCCCATTACTCACGATATCTATGGCATTCCGGGAGGGAAACGATTTCCCCATGAAATATCAACGCACGCCGGCAAGATACAGGAATTCCCGATATCAACATTTCCATTGATAGTAGGTGGTTGGCAATCTCAATTACCTATCGCGGGTGGTGGTTATTTGAGGCTCATTCCCGCTGAATTAGTCGGGCGGGCCATTAAGTCAATTAATAGCAAAGAGAAACAGCCGGTAATTGTCTATTTTCATCCGTGGGAACTTGATCCGCAACAACCGCGTATCAAGGCAGGTCTTAAGTCACGTTTCAGGCATTATCTTAATCTTGAACGCATGGAACTGAAAGTGCGTCATTTATTGGATAACTTCCATTTTTCTTCAGCGCAGGAAGTTTTGAACCAGGTTCAGGCCAGATAATCACAAAAATGAGGTGCCAGCTATGGAGCTAACAGCAGAAACCGGCTTTAAAAAACCTTTCAAAATAATAGAACCCAGTAAGGGGTTGTTCCAGCTCGAACTGGGGGGGGTCTGGCAGAGCCGGGAATTGTTATACTTTCTGATATGGCGGGACGTACTGACCCGCTATAAGCAAACGGCGATCGGGGCTGCCTGGGTCGTCTTGCAGCCACTCATCACGATGATACTGTTTACTCTGGTTTTCAGCAGATTGGCCAAGATCCCCTCGGACGGGATACCGTATCCTGTTTTCGCATTCACTGCCCTGCTTCCGTGGTCCTACTTTGCTCAAGCATTGGCTAGGACGTCCAATAGCGTGGTTGGCAGCTCCAATCTGGTGACAAAAATATATTTTCCCCGTCTTTTGATCCCACTTGCTGCTTCTCTTGCTCCCGTTGTCGATTTGATTTTTTCTTTCCTGATTCTATTGGTTCTAATGGTCTGGTTCAAAATTGTTCCTACGTGGGGGCTCTTGGCGCTTCCCCTTTTTCTGGGACTCACAATAATGACTGCTCTGGCCGTAGGGCTGTGGTCATCTGCTCTTAATGTGAAATATCGGGATGTTGGCAGCATTATCCCCTTTCTGACCCAGATATGGATGTACGCATCACCAATTGCCTATCCGGTAAGTCTGGTCCCGGAAAAATGGAGACTGCTTTACAGCCTGAATCCGATGGTAGGAGTAATTGAAGGTTTTCGTTGGGCGCTTCTAGGGAATAAAAGCCCGGATTTTATGGTTATGGCCGTAAGTGCAACCGTTGTAACGTTTCTGCTGGCTGGGGGAGTTATCTACTTCAAAAAAATGGAACAGACCTTTGCCGATGTGATTTGATCAGGAGCCTTGTATGAGTGATATTGCGATTCGAGCAGAAAACCTGTCGAAAAAATATACCATCCCTGCAACACAACGTCATGACACTCTTTGTGACCAACTCAGCTACAGCCTGAAGTCGGTATTTCGTAGAAATGAGCGGGCAGAGTGTGGTGATAAGACTTTCTGGGCTTTGAAGGATGTCTCTTTTGAAATCAAGGAGGGTGAAATTGTTGGTATCATCGGCCATAATGGCGCAGGGAAAAGCACCTTGCTGAAGATACTTTCTCAGATCACGCTTCCGACTCAGGGACGGTCAGAAATTTATGGCAGAGTTGGTTCTCTCTTGGAAGTGGGTACCGGTTTTCATCCGGAGCTCACCGGTCGGGAAAATATTTTTCTCAACGGTGCCATCATTGGCATGACAAAAGCTGAAATTAAACTTCATTTTGACGCGATCGTTGATTTTTCAGAGGTCGAACCTTTCATAGATATGCCAGTAAAGCGCTACTCCAGCGGTATGTACGTTAAACTGGCTTTTGCCGTTTCTGCGCACTTAAAACCTGAGATTCTTATGATTGACGAAGTTCTCTCAGTAGGCGACCTGCAATTTCAGAGAAAATGCATGGCATATATCGAAGAGTTGCGAAAAAGCAATTCAACCATTCTTTTTGTTTCTCACAATATGTTTGCTGTAAAGGCGATGTGTAACAGGGTCATTTTCTTATCTGGAGGCAAGATTTGTTTTGATGGCTCTGCCGAGGACGCCATCAAACTTTATGAGGGGCCAAACAAGACAAGCGCATTGCCGTGGGCACAAAATGCAATCGGAGCAGATCCATCTCAGTGGGATGTCTATATAGAAAATGTAGAAACCTTTGACGAGACCGGGATGCAACGGGATCTCTTCAATTACGGTGAAAGGATCAGAATTCGTCTTGGTTACACTGTTCGCAAGATAGTTTCAAATCCCAATTTTCTTGTCTCGTTTATCCGTTCTGATGATGTGGCATGCTGCAACTACAATACAGCCATGGACGGTTTCTCGGTCCCTTCCCTGGAAACAGATGGCATGATCGAACTGTTGACCCCGCCACTCAATCTCGTCTCGGAATCATACAAAATATTCGTACTTGTCAGAGATGCCAAGTTCGAAAATCTCTATTGTGCTCAAGTAGGTAAAACCTTTCATGTGCGTCACGATGTGCTGAATACCCACTTCGGAGTGTTTCACGAACAAGGGGAATGGTTCCTGCCGAATGAGGTTGTTGATAATAAAGCATTTAATTTTACAGGAGGTCTGCTGCCATGATTAACATCGCTGTTGCCGGTTACGGTTATTGGGGTCCGAATCTTGTCCGTAATATTCAGGATTCGAAAGATGCGTGCGTACTCTCCTGTTGTGATGCAAATGAGGAGCGCCTTGTCCAGGTCAGGGCCAAATACCCCTCGATTGAGACGACCACCGACTATGATAATCTTTTGAACGATCCGGCGGTGGATGCGATCGTCATTTCGACACCGGTAGCCACCCACTTCGACTTCGCCCGTAAGGCCATGGAACATGGAAAACACGTTCTCCTGGAGAAGCCGGCCACTACGTCGGTGGCAGAGGCAGAAAAACTCATGGAGCTTGCTGAAAAACACAAGATCACGTTCATGGTCGACCATACATTCATCTATACCGGTGCGGTGCGCAAGATGAAGGAGATCGTAGAGCAGGGGGATTTGGGCGACCTCTATTACTTCGATTCGGTACGCATCAACCTCGGTCTGTTTCAACGTGACGTCAACGTCCTCTGGGATCTGGCCCCCCATGACATCGCCATTCTGGAACATCTGGTCACGGAAAGACCCTCAAGTGTCTGTGCCACCGGTGCCTGTCATGTCGGCAACGGCCATGAGAATGTGGCCTATCTGACCGTTTATTTCCCGAGCGGTATGATAGCTCATTTTCACAACAATTGGCTCTCGCCCGTCAAGATACGTACCATGCTGGTCGGTGGCAGCAAAAAGACGATTCATTATGACGACATGGAGGTAAGCGAGAAGGTGAAGGTCTACGACCGGGGTGTGGATATCACCACGCCGGAGGGGGTGCGCGATGTCCGCGTCTCCTATCGTATGGGCGACATGTGGGCTCCCAGGCTGGATCAAGCCGAGGCGCTCAGCCGCATGATCGGTGAATTCACAGGATGCATACAAACGGGACGCTGTCCCCTGACCGACGGGGCCAGCGGGCTGAACGTCGTGAAGATACTGGAAGCCTCGGAGATGTCAATAAAACATCGGGGAAAGGAGATAAAATTATGAGTGACAGTTCTAAGCAGAGTATCAGAAACGTGAAGCTGGGTGAAAACACCAGAATAGCGGATTTTGCTAATCTCTACGAATGCGAGGTCGGTGATAACTCGAGGATCGGCGCTTTTGTCGAGGTCCAGAAAAATGCCCGGATCGGCAGGAACGTCAAGGTCTCAAGTCATACATTCATCTGTGAAGGTGTGACCATAGAGGATGACGTATTCGTCGGGCACAACGTCTCATTCATCAATGACAAGTATCCGCGAGCAACCGCCAACGGACAACCGCAGACCGAGGCGGACTGGGTGTGCGTTCCGACCCTGGTGAGGAAGGGCGCTTCAATCGGCACGAGTTCGACGATTCTGTGCGGAGTTACCGTTGGTGAAAATGCCATTGTCGGCGCAGGAAGTGTCGTTACGAAGGATGTTCCGGCAAATGTCGTTGTTGCAGGTATCCCGGCCCGATTCGTGCGCGAAATCAGCAGTGATGCCATAGTCAAGGATGCGGGCTCGAAACAGGTTCCGTTTCTGGACTTGAAGGCACAGTACAAATCGATCAAAACTGAGATCCTGCCGGCTGTCACCAAGATTTTGGAGAACTGTTCGTTCGTCCTGGGTGAGGAAGTCACTGCTTTCGAACGGGAGTTTTCGGCCTACCAAAATGCCGATTTCGGCATCGCGGTCAACACCGGTACCAGTGCCCTTCATCTCTCGCTGCTTGCAGCCGGAATCGGCCCTGGAGATGAGGTGATTACGGTTTCCTTTACCTTTGTCGCAACGGTAGCGGCGGTTGTTTACACCGGTGCCACTCCCGTTCTTGTCGATATCGATTCGAATTCATTGACAATGGACGTGAGTGAAATAGAGAAGGCAATTACACCGCGTACAAAGGCCATTCTGCCTGTGCACCTTCATGGCCAGCCTGCCGATATGGACCCCATCATCGAGATCGCCCGGCGATATGGTCTGATTGTCATCGAGGATGCCTGCCAGGCGCATGGTGCCGAATACAAGGGGCGTCGGGTTGGAAGCATCGGTGATATGGGATGCTTCAGCTTTTACCCCGGCAAGAACCTCGGTGCATACGGCGAGGGCGGCATGGTGGTTACGAATAATAAGAACTATGAGCATTCCATCCGCATGTTGCGCGATTGGGGGGCGGAGAGCAAATATCGCCACGTCCTGAAGGGGTATAACTATCGAATGGAGGGGATGCAGGGCGCTATCCTGCGGGTTAAACTGCGGCATCTGGAGGCGTGGACCGAATCGCGCCGAAGCCATGCACGTCGTTATGATGAACTTTTGGCGGAGTCCGGCGTCAAAATACCATGCGAGATGCCTTTCAATCGCCACGTATATCATATTTACGCTGTTCGTGTACCAGAGCGAGATGCATTCCAGAAGGCATTACTGTCACACGGTGTTCAAACCGGGATTCATTATCCGATTCCGGTACATCTTCAGCCGGCGTTCGCGGATCTCGGATACAAGGCGGGAGATTTCCCACATACCGAAGCGGCTGCTGAAGAAGTCCTCTCTCTGCCGATGTTCGCTGAATTGACCACCGATCAGCAGGACGCAGTGTCACAGGCAGTGCATGAGGTTTTCAAGACCTTGGCCCGGCATCCTTCAGAATGCATTTCGACCTCGGTACATGAGGAGCAGCATGCCATGGATTCGGCAGGTGCCGTTTGATGTCCTTGTGTTGAAAAACCGGTTAATCAGGTGATTGGGAGGTGATTAGCAAATGACTGCCACACTGAAACGAGTTCTTACTGCCCCTGTCAGGAAGCTGTGTTGTTATGGCAAGGAGATTTTGCGGTGGCCTTCCAAGCTTCTTCAACGGATCTTCACCAGACGGGTTGGCCTGATTTTATTTGCGCCGCATAAGGCATTGAAAGCAGCTTGCAAGACGCCGGCACAAGCGATAAACGGAAACGTCAGGCTCACCAGTGGAATTCCGATCTGGAAGAATGTCATTGCCTATCCGCTGATTCAGACACGCCGCGAAAACCACTTGGGTGAGTACTTCTACGGAGGACTCGCGGAATCCGCGACACGTACTCTGATTCAGGAGTCAATCCACTATAACGGAGTAGCCTACTGCCAATCGCTTCCGCCTTCCTACATCGACAAGTACTCCCTCGACGCTTGCCCGGAAATCAGACAACCCGTCCTTTACGGCGGGATTCTGTACAACCATTTTGCTCACTTCGTTTGCGAGTGTCTTTGCCGGTTATATGCGTATCCGCTGGTTCGTGATATCGATCCATATTTGTTGTTCTACGCACCATGGGGCCTTCCGAAATACCTGGAAAATGGCAACTTCGTAAACCAGGTTCTCACAGGTTTTGGAATCCCCTCTGAAAAGGTGGTCTTCATCGATCAGATCTCCAAAATCCGGGAAATCATGATTCCACCCCAGGAATACGGCTATGGGTTCTTACACCGACCGGCAGAGATATTCGTCGAGTTTGCCAGAAGTTTTCGCTTCGGATGCAAGGTTCCCAAAGGGTTTGAGGAAGCGGACAAGATTTTCGTTGCAAGATCCGGTTTACGGAAGATGGGATCACAGATCGGCGAAAATATGTTCCAGGATTACCTTGTGAAGGAAGGGTACAAAGTCTTTTATCCCGAGCGGTACACCCTCTTCGAGCAATTGACCGTATACACTCGGGCCAAGAGGGTAATCTTCTCGGAGGGCGGGGCAATACAGGCATGCATACTTTTGCCCGATCTGGAGGCAGAAGTTGCGGTCATCTGCAGGAGGAGAGATCCGCTCAGAAACATTCCTGTGGCGACTGCTTGCCTGCAAGGGTACGGTAAACGCATCTTGTGGATCGATGTCGTACGAGGTCAATATCAATTTGGACTCGATACATGGGAAGCACTGGCTGATATCGACTGGTACGAGACGAGCCGGTTGTTGCGTGATCACGGCTTTGTCGACAGGCCATATTGCATTCTGGCCGACGAGGATCATTCTTCTCTCGTGAGGTCTGAGCTCCGGGAGTATCTGCAGGAAATATCCAGTGATCCTCGATTCATCGATCATATGACAAGGTATAAGGAGACATATCCGCTTTGGACCGGACCTTCACACTTGATCGATCCTCGGGACGGTTTCCCCGTCCCCTAAGTAAATATCCATGATTTGAGAGGCAATATGAATGTTCTGATTACAGGTGGCGCCGGTTTTATCGGCTCGCATCTCGCTCGAAGGTTACTTCGTGATGAGTATAACGTTACCTTGTTCGACAATCTTAACCCTCAGATTCATGGCGAAAGAACTGTCGATCCGGAAAAGAAAGTTGCAGAAAGAATCCTGGGCAACACCAGCTACTCCTCTGAAAGGCTCAAGGTAATCATTGGAGACGTCCGGGATGAATCGACTTTTACCAGAACACTCGAGGGGCAGGATGTAGTGGTACATCTGGCCGCGGAAACCGGCACAGGCCAATCAATGTATGAGGTGGAACGGTACGAAGATGTGAATCTGAAGGGAACTGCCATCTTGCTGGATTACCTGGTTAACAACAGAAACAGTCAAGTCAGGAAATTAGTGGTTGCGTCTTCCCGTTCTATTTATGGAGAAGGGAAATACTCCTGCCGGAACTGCGGAGTAGTTTTTCCCGGCATCCGCCGTCCTGAAAAAATGAAAGCCGGACGTTTCGAGCCTGAATGTCCTGTATGTGGTGATAATTGTCACTCTTTGCCCACCGATGAGATGTCAGCCATTCATCCGTCGTCTTTTTACGGGTTGACCAAGCAACTCCAGGAGCAGATGACCTTATTGTTTGCAAAAACACTGGGAATTTCCGGATTTGCACTGCGTTACCAGAACGTATATGGCCCTGGGCAATCGCTTAATAATCCCTACACAGGAATTCTGGCAATCTTTTCAAATCAGGCACGAGCAGGCAACCCAATCAATATATTCGAGGATGGTGAGGAAAGCCGCGACTTTGTGTACATAGACGACGTGGTGGAAGCAACCAGGCTTTGTGTCAGACCGGAAGCTACCGGGATAGAGGCGATCAATGTCGGCAGTGGAATAAAAACTACAGTCAGAGAAGTAGTACAAAATATTCTTAAATTTTTTGGCAAAAATTCAGTTGTCTCTATTACCGGAGCATTTCGCGAAGGCGACATCCGCCACAATACGGCTGACTTAAGCAAGGCCTATCAAATCCTTGACTTCGAGCCCAAGTGGAAATTTGAAGAAGGTATACAGGAGTTTCTGTTATGGGCATCTGTGCAAAACACAGGTAATTCTGGATATGAACAATCTCTTGCGGAGATGAGTGCAAAGGGGTTGATGCACGGGTTTATGGATTTCCGGGGTCGTAGACCGGGTCGCAGCGGCGGCGCCATAGGAGCTGAGAACTAACGGAAACCAATACAGGGAGATAATCATGAAAATAAAAGGGAACAGCTTTTTGATTACCGGAGGGGCGGGTCTGATGGGCTCTCATATAGCCGACAGGCTTTTGGCTGGAGGAGCATCACGGATAATTCTGCTGGATAATTTCGTGCGCGGCAGCATGCACAACATCGATGAACAATTGAAAGATCCCCGTGTCCATTTGGTGAAGGGGGATATCCGTGACCTAGGGATGCTCATGGAGTTGGCCACCGGCATGGACGGCATTTTCCATATGGCGGCCATACGGATCACAGCCTGCGCCGACAATCCCCGCGAGGCCATGGAAGTCATGCTTATGGGGACTCATAACGTGCTCCAGGCCGTAGTCGAGCAGAAGGTTGGCAGACTGTTGTATGCTTCGTCAGCATCAATTTATGGTCTGGCAGATTCGTTCCCCACCAGTGAGAAACACCACCCATACAATAATCGAACCTATTACGGGGCTGCGAAAATTGCGGGGGAGGGGATGGTTCGTTCATTTGCGGAGATGTATGGCCTCCAGTATGTCGCCCTGCGCTATTTCAACGTCTATGGACCCCGTATGGATATTGATGGCAAATACACGGAAGTCCTTGTCCGGTGGATCGACCGGATTGAGGCCGGACAAACTCCACTGATCTTTGGGGATGGATCTCAAACGATGGATCTTGTCAATATTGATGATGTTACGGATGCCAATATCATGGCAATGGAATCCGATGTTTCCGACGAAGTATTCAATGTAGCAAGCGGGACTGAGACCAGTCTTTTAGGGTTGCTCCAGGCAGTGCTCAGAGTCACTGGGTCAACCCTTGAGCCGGAATATATGCCTGAGCGTTCGGTGAACCCGGTCCCGCGAAGGTTGGCTGACACGAGAAAGGCTAAGGACCTTCTCGGTTTTAAAGCGAGAGTGAGTGTTGAGGAAGGTTTGAGACGCTTTATCGACTGGCGGAAGAAGATTCTTTTTCAGAACAGGGTTGCTGTGTAGCTGTTCTAGTTCTTAGGGGGCGAGGAGGTTTTTGTGGACATTCGGATCATTAATACTGACATCGATGGCATCGTTATCATAGAGCCCGACTATTTTCAGGATCACCGGGGTTTCTTTTTCGAAAGTTACAACCAGAAGCGCTTTGCTGAACATGGCCTGGATCTTACGTTTGTGCAGGACAACCATTCCCGTTCGCCAAAGGGTGTCTTGAGAGGTCTTCATTATCAAGGCATGGCAGGTCCCCAGTTCAGATTGATTCGCTGTACTGTCGGGGAGATCTGGGATGTTGCCGTGGACCTGCGCACAGGATCACCGACATTCGGCAAGTGGTTCGGTGTATCTCTCAGTGCGGAAAACAAGAGACAGGTTCTTTTGGCGCCAGAGTTCGCCCACGGGTTTGTCGTTCTCTCGGACTATGCCGAGGTTCAATACAAATGCACAGGGCACCATAATCCAGCTGCTGAGGCATCTCTTGCCTGGAATGACCCCGACGTGCAAATTCCTTGGCCGATCACGGATCCCATATTATCGGAGCGTGACAGATCCTCCGGCATGACGCTTAGTGATTACCGGAAAAATCCGGCGTTTGTATATGGACCCGCAAGAACTTGACCCTGGAAACGGTCGGAAAGAAATGGACAGATGAAGAGTTGCTTCGTTACTGGAAAGTGAATCCATAAAGCTGAAGAGGAAATTTACCATGATACCAATTACGCGTTTGAGTGTAGGCGAAGCAGAGGCGACAGCGGCTGCGGATGCCGTTCGTTCCGGTTGGCTGTCAACCGGAAAGCGGGTACAACAATTTGAATCGATGGTAGCCGATTACGTCGGCGCAAAGCATGCTATTGCGACAAACAGCTGCACTACCGCCCTTCACCTTGCGCTTATCGCAGCAGGGGTAAAGCCGGGCGATGAAGTCATCTGTCCCTCCTTTAGTTTTATTGCGACGGCAAACGCGGTTCTCTATGCAGGAGCAACCCCGGTTTTCGTTGACATCGCCCCTGACACGTTCAATATCTCTCCCGCACTTGTGGAGGCCGCTATCACTCCTCGGACGAGTGCCATTCTACCTGTTAGCCAGATCGGCCTTGCCGCTGATATCCCCGCCGTTATGTCGATTGCGCGCCGGCACGGGCTGAAGGTCGTGGAGGATGCTGCGCCGTCGCTCGGCACGAGGATTGGCGAGGCGCGCATTGGCAACCTCAGCGACTTTACTTGCTTCAGCTTCGATCCGCGGAAGATTCTCACCACGGGTGAAGGCGGCATGATAACCACCAATGATGATGAGGCCGCCGAACGTTTGCGCCTGATGCGCGCCCACTCGGCATCGGTATCGGCAACTGCCCGGCACGCCACGAACGATGTCATCCTCGAAAATTACCCGGAGATTGGTTACAACTACAAAATGACCGACATTCAAGGTGCAATAGGAATAGCTCAAATGGGCAGGATTGACGAAATCATCGAGGAAAGGCGCCGGCTCGCAGATCGCTATAATACGCTGCTGAATGATGACGAAAGAATACAGCTGCCGTATGAACCTCCGGGATATCGTCATGTGTTCCAGTCCTATTGCATACGTTTGCTCACAAAGAAGCCGCAAGTAGCGGTAATGAGCGATCTGGCAAAACAGGATATCGCCTCAAGACGAATCCTGGCCATCCATTCAGAACCGCTGTATCAGAAGAGCCGTTTCGACTTTCTACTCCCGGAGACTGAACGCGCCTCAAAGGAAACGATACTCTTGCCGATGTTCGTAGGCCTTACCGATGCGGAACAGGACGAGGTCGTACAAGGATTGCGGAAAGCACTCGATTAAACGGCATTCCGGCATGTGCCGTGGAAATTCGGGCGCGATTCGAAGCAAACCTTGGTAAACAGTAATAGTACGTTATCCCAATTATTTCCTGCCAGAAACGCGGAAACTAATTTCTGGTTAAACCCTGGCTTTGCCGGGGGATGCTTGCTTGTAACTTGCTAAAAGGAGGAAGATCATGCCCAAAAAACTGGTGATACTGGGAACAAACGGAAATTGTGTCGACATGCTTGATGCGATTGATGCCATTAATGCCTATGAAGGGCATGTTGTGTATGAGTGTGTCGGTTTTGTTGATGACAATCCATCACTTCATGGCACCAAACTTTGCGGGATTGAAATCTTGGGGCCCCTAGCCATCGCCGGCGACCTCAAAGGCTGTCATTTCGTAAACGGCATCGGCAGTCCATCGAACTTCACGCTCAAAAATGCCATTATCTCCAAGACAGGCGTGCCACTGGAAAGATTTGAAACTATCATACATCCTTCTGTGAAGATTTCAAAGACAGCCCAAATCGGTCAGGGAACGGTGGTTTTTGAGAACGTGGCCGTTACGTCAAACGTTAAAATAGGAAACCACGTCATCATACTGCCCAATTCTGTAATCAGTCACGATGTGGAAATAGGTGACTACACCTGCATTACCGGTGGGGTTTGCATTTCAGGCGGCACAGCCGTTGGGACGTCATGTTATCTGGGCACAAACTGTTCAATTATTGGAGGGATAAAGATCGGTGATTATAGTCTGGTCGGTATGGGGAGTGTGGTTCTCGGCACTGTTGCAGAAAATAGTGTCGTTGTCGGCAATCCGGCCCGGTTCATAAGGCATGCCAGGAAATAATTCAATCCATTACCGAGGCGCTCGGGAGCGAGTTGTTAATGCCGAGTTGCGTTCAACTATGACAATCGAGACCTCCGAGGTATTAAGCCTCGGAGGTCTCCCGTTACCCTGATAGACGGGATAAGTTCCAAGCCGCTGAAGAGCAAAGGGGAGGTAAAAGATGAGAAGACTTCTAAGTAAAGGGGTCACAATGATATTTATCCAATTAGTAATGATGATTAGTGTGTTAGTAATGCCTCCGTTGGCGGCAATCTGCACAGCGGCAAATTACACCATTTGGCCTAGCACGACCACATCGGCGGCCTCAGCGGTTACCGATAATCAACCGATCGAAGTTGGCGTGAAGTTTCGTTCCGATGTCAGCGGCTATGTCACGGGATTGCGCTTTTACAAGGGTTCGAGCAATACCGGAACCCACGTCGGTAGCCTGTGGACACGTGCCGGCACCCGGCTTGCCAGTGCGACCTTTACAAACGAGACCGCTTCGGGCTGGCAGGAGGTCTCGTTCCCGACACCGGTTGCGATAACGGCCAACACGACCTATGTGGCATCATACTATTCACCCTCTGGATATTTTGCCCTAGACCTTGCCTATTTTGCCATAGGGGCCGATAACCCGCCGCTTCATGCCCTTGCAAACGGCGTAGACGGTGGTAACGGTGTCTACACGTATGGTGTCACCGGCTTCCCTGCGCAGACCTTCAATTCGAATAATTACTGGGTTGATGTAGTGTTCAGCACGGTTGATCCGCCTTCCGACACGACGCCACCGGTGGTGACCGCCTTTACCGTACCGTCTACATCGACCTCCCTTACCGTACCAATAACCTCCTTCACCGCCACGGACAATGTTGCGGTAACCGGCTACCTGGTTAATGAATCGACCACCAAACCTTTGGCAACTGCTAGTGGTTGGACCACAACCGCACCGACCTCCTACACCTTTGCCACGTCGGGGAGCAAGACTCTCTATGCCTGGGCCAAGGATGCCGCAGGGAACGTATCGGACACCAGGAATGCGACCGTTACCATTTCCATAAACAATCAAGTTCTATTCTCATTCTGGCCTGCTGCTACGGTTCCCGGAATAGTGGATTCCGGCCCTGACAGTGCTGTGGAGCTGGGTGTTAAATTTCGCTCCGATAGTAGCGGCTCTATCAGCGGCATCCGTTTCTACAAGGCGAGCACCAATACAGGAACCCATACCGGCAGCCTCTGGACAGGCAGCGGCACCCGCCTGGCTACGGCCACTTTCAGCAATGAGACCGTCTCCGGCTGGCAGCAGGTGAATTTTGCCGCTCCGGTGGCCATTAGCGCCAACACGGTCTATGTGGCCTCTTACCACACCAACAGCGGCCATTACAGCGGCGATCAGTACTTCTTTGCGAGCACTGGAGTGGACTCCCCTCCGTTGCATATCCCTGCAGACGGGGTATCCGGAGTCAATGGAGTATACATCTACGGCGCTGGCGGCAGTTTCCCCAATCTAGGTTGGCAGAGTTCCAACTACTGGGTGGACGTGGTCTTTAGTGCCACCACTCAGTCTGATACGACGCCACCGAGCGTGACCGCCTTTACCATTCCGGCTACATCTTCAACGCTCACTGTGCCGATTACGAGCTTTACCGCTACTGATAACGTCGGGGCTACCGGCTATCTGGTTAATGAATTGGCCACCAAACCTTTGGCAACTGCCAGTGGTTGGACCACAACCGTACCGAGCTCCTACACCTTTGCAACAACGGGCAGCAAGACTCTCTATGCCTGGGCCAAGGATGCAGCCGGGAACGTGTCGGACAGCAGGAACGCCACAGTTACTGTAACGCTTTCCGATACGACGCCACCGGTTGTGACCGCCTTTACCGTACCGTCTACATCGACGTCCCTTACCGTACCAATAACCTCCTTCACCGCCACGGACAATGTTGCGGTAACCG
>JABBNX010000191.1 GCA_019352135.1 Pseudomonadota bacterium | reverse complement strand
TTTTTTGGGGCAAAACAACATTTTTCAAAGATCGCTACAGAAGTCTAAAGTCCAGTATATATTGATGGTTGACTTTTTCTGTCTGTTTTTGTAAATTCACCCAATCAGATCATTCGAGACAAACCTGATAGACGAGAATACTAAACCATCCGCGAGGATGGGACGGAAAGCCTACGGGTCTCACCGAGACAGCCGGGTCGCCGAAATATCGAAATCACCGATATGACGCGCCCGGCTTTTTTTTATTCAATTTGTCCCACCCGGCGCCATACGGCAGATATCACATAAAGGAGGTGACGCCTACCGACAGACACCAGCAATATTCCGCAGCATTACTGATACACGACAATACTAAACCTTCCGCGAGGACGGGACGGAAAACCTACGGGTCTCACGCAGACAGCCAGGTCGCCGAAATATCGAAGAAGGAGCCGGGCCGGGGAATTTGTCCACGCAGGGCTCCCGAGACGAACTGAGGATTAGCATGCCGATATCAAAATAATGCATTTTCAAGGAAGGAATAAAAAATATGACTCGATATATCTTGGTGGCAGGAAGTCTTCTGGCGGCGATTGGTCTTTCCGGTTGCGGCAGCGGCACATCATCAAACACGGCTGATGCGGTTAATAAGAGCGCCTCCAGTCAAAACGGAACCTACGTGCTCATGGTCAATAATGATCTTGGCATCCATTGCACCTGCCCGGATTCTTCGCTGGTTTCGATCCTCCCCCCTGCAAACACGCTCCGAGCGCAGGTCCTGTTTAACAGGCCGGGTGAAGACCCTCAGATCATCACTGATCCAAACCTTATCAAGGTGGAGTATACCGTCCCGTTTGCAGATCAACTGATGAAGGATCCGCAATATCTGACGTATGTCGACAATGCCAATAAATTGTACCCGACTCAGGAGGGGTGGGCAAAGGTTGATCGGAACAACGTGAACGGCATCAGCGGTTCCCCGCTCAAGAGCGGTGCATTTACGGCAAAACCCGAACACAACATGTGGGTTGCCGAGTTTATTCCGACGTTCCCCCCCAAGCAACCCGCTGGTGGTGAAGGCACCTTCAAAGATGCCTTCGGCGATACCCGCCAGGCGTTTCCCCGCGTCATCGTGACGGTCCGCGATGCCAAAACAGGCGCAATCCTGGCACAGAACACCAATGTGACCACACCAGTTGCATTTGCCAACTGCTGCACGTGCCACCGTGAAATCTACAAGGACAAGTTCGGGTCATATCCCGCCAATCCGCTCGACAGCTTCCGTGAAACTATGCTGAAACCGCATGACGCCGAGCACGGCACAGAACTGCTCAAACTTACCCAGGCCGGCATTCCGGTGCGCTGCAGCCGCTGTCACATCGATCCGGCCGTCGGCGGGAAGACGCCCGGCTATCCGGTCAGCATCTATCCTCAGGCACGGGGTCTGAAACTACCAATCCCGAACAAGATGACCCTCAGCCTGGCGCTGCACCAGTTCCATAACAAACAGAGCCAGTTTCATACCCGTTTTGCCGCCTTGGGTTTCAAGGAGTCGTGCGAAGCCTGCCATCCCGGCAAGGAAACCGTCGGATGCCTGCGAGGTGTTCATGTCAACACGACTCCCCAGGGTAAAACTCTTGACTTCAAGTGCTCGGATTGCCATGGCGACTTGAACACCCGTTACACATCGGGTCAGCTTGCCGACCCCTGGTCGTTCCGCACGCTTCCCCGTTGTGACAAATGCCACTCCAATACCGGCGAATGGACGACCGCACAGATTACAAGTTACAACAAGATTCAATTCGGCGGAGCTTTCCTGAACAGCCGCGGACACGCCGGGCAGAAACTCCTCTGTACCAGTTGTCATGGGGCGCCACACGCTGAGGCCCCTTCGAAGATTTCCTGGGAAAATACCTTCTTCTCGGATTTTAACGGCGGCAAGGTTGCTCCGCTCGGCAAATGCTACGGTTGCCACACTTCCGAAGGTTCCAGCGGCTGGGGCGTTCCTCCGCACGCCAATTCGCAACTGCCTTCATCCGGCGGCACAACGACGACACCGCCACCGTCCGGTAATAGCACCGGCGCCACGTTGTACGCCCAGTATTGCCAGGGATGCCATGGCGCCTTGGCCACATCGTCCAAGTCGGGACGGACGGCCGCCCAGATTTCCAGCGCCATAAGTGCCAATACCGGCGGCATGGGCTCGCTCTCATCGCTGACGGCCACCCAGATCTCCGACATTGCGGCGGCGCTTGCTCCGTCCTCATCAACTCCGCCCACCGGCACTACTGACGGAGTCGCACTGTACGGCAGCTACTGCGCCGGCTGCCACGGAGTACTGTCCACCTCGGCCAAGGGAGGGGCAACGGTCAGCCGCATTCAGACCGCCATCGCCAACAACACCGGCGGGATGGGGTCGCTGTCGGCGCTCACTTCGACCCAGTTGTCTGCCATCGCCACTGCCCTGGCCACGGTTACGCCGTCACCTACCCAGACTCCGGCCTGCGGCAGTTGTCACGCTATCCCGCCGGCAACGGGCAAGCATTCAACACATCGCAGTGAAGGGGTCTCCTGTGCCACCTGCCACGGTACGGGTTACAGTACCACGACCGTCAATGCAGCGACGCACAACAACGGCGTTTATAACGTAGCGACGACCATCGGCTGGAATGTTTTAACGCGTTCCTGCTCAAACTCTTGTCATGGCAAGCACACATGGTCTTCGGCCCCGACTCCGGTAACGACGTTGAAATCTACTCTATAACCGCAATAACCACTGCCGTAAAAAGGCACTACATTGCATGATCAACACAAAGAGCGGCGTCCATCGGACTGCCGCTCTTTGTGTTTGTCGTCAGGACGTCCTGTTTCCACACAGTAAAATTCAGATCCCGGTCAACTCTTGCACTTTGAGTTCAATATCGTCGATATTAACCCGAATCACTTTATTGTCTACTTTCTCGGTTCGAACAAGCCCATCATCAGCCCATTTCAAGATATCTGCCCGCTTCAGGCCAAATTTTCCTTCCGCCTCTTCCAAGGTGTACCATGTTATTCCGAGTGACATGATATGTCTCCTCTTGTTGCTGATAGAGTGTGGTGAACTTTTATTTCACCGGGACGAATTTTGTTTTGTCTGAAGCAGAACGAGGTCAAAGAGTTTCATTGTCAGAGGAATGAGAATGAAAACCAATGATCTTCCTGCATACTTCCCGGGAGTCCGGCATTCGGTTAGCGTCCAAGGACGTTATTTCTTTTTTTCATCCTTTTTGATCTTTTTTTCTGCCTTTTTTTCCTTTGGTGTTTTTGCGGGATCTTTTTTGGTGGTTTTCTTGCTGTCCTGGCCTTTGCTCATGATGTCGACTCCTTGTCATCGTTAGAATACTGCATACCGATTGCAGGTGTGCTGCGTCGTATTATAGCACATTATCAAGTTGCATTCTGAATATGTTAACCATTCGCGTCTGCATATGTGGCGACCATGGCCCGGGTCCGCTGCCTTGAAACCATGGGACTGTTCAGGGCGTCAGTAATACGAAACCGTCAGCAGTGGCGCCCGGGAGGCTGTTGTGTCATCTATTTCGATAAGCCCAGGCGAAACGAACCCGACACCACCCTCCAGAATGCGAACCTGGAAGTTTGCCAGTCCCCTCCGCTGGGCTTCCACCATCAATGGGGTCACATCAACTGCTACGTGATTCTGCACGTCGGTTGAAGATATCGGCGGTATAATTGGCGCATATTCCAGAAAAACCCGGTCAAAATCCGATGCCAGTAATGTCGGGGGGGAGAAGGAAACCAGTTCAATACGAATCGGAATTGAGTTTGCAGTCGATAGTTTAGCGATGCTGTTGATATATATATCGAGCGTCGCCGATGCGATGAAGGCATCACCGGGAACTGCACCTGTCAAAGGGAAATCCAGAAAGGCACGTGACTCAGACAGTGTGGAAGGATCTATACCGGCAAACACGCTTGAGACGTTGCCTTGCGTTACCGTATAAACATTGGATTGATCAAGTTCGATATCGCCGTCGTACGCCGGGTCACTGAGTATCTGCGTCGTAACCGTGGGCGGCGGGCTGCTGCCGCCACCACATCCTGATAGTGCCAGCACGAAGGACATCATAACAGCCGCAAAAAGTATTTTTTTCATAGGTGGCTCCCGTCTTCTTTCATTTGGAATGCTGTTCATCCTGTCTGCATGTCTATTGTAATAGTACCAAACATACGGCAATACAAAAGGGGAAATTGTATTAAAATATACCATGACCCCTGGTTGCGTTCCGGGTCGAACGCCGCCGCGTGATATCAGGTGATCCATCGCTTCAACGTATACATCACGCGTTCCCGAAACCGCTTGAGCGCGTTTGACAATAAAGCATCACTTCGGTAAAATATAGTTGCCACACCCTGAGTGATCAGGGGTCGGAAAGCCAGCGGAACTTGGAATTAAAATAGATTTGATTCAGATAGTAACTGGATCGGTTTCTTTGCTTATAGTGCAGGACATATTAATTACGTATTCTCAAGTTAGCCGGGTTGCCGCTTGAAACCATTTGTCTGGTTGCAAGCGTATAATCCGGCTTTTTGTTTGGCCGGTTGAGGAAAGGAGGGGTGGATATCGAAGGCGGAACGTATTATCAACCTTTAACCAGCAAAAGGAGAATGCCATGAAAACAAACAAATTTACATTAGCGATCTATTCTATTTTGTCAGTAGCTGTCCTTACGCTATACGCATGTGGGGGAGGGAGTAGCTCCACCCCCATGGTATCAGGGGTCGCATCGAGCGGCGCACCGATGAGCGGCACCGCATTTCTGAAGGATTCAGCAAATAACCCTGAAATGAACACACCGATCAACGCACAAACCGGCAGGTTTTCGTTCAATGTCAGCGGAAAAACCGCACCCTACATGCTCAGGGCCGGCACTCTCTATTCAATGAGCAACGGCCCGGGAACAGCCAACATCAACCCTCTGTCACACCTGATGGTGGCAAATGCAGCAGGCTTTACCAACATGTCGTCCATGAACGCGTTCTACAACAATCCGAACGGTACGGAGATGAACACCATTTCCGGAAACATGGGCACAGCACTGACTACCATGCAGAAAACGATGCAACAATTGCTGACTTCGTATGATGTTGCCACTGTAAACCCGATTACGGGACCGATCACCATCGGCCAGGGAATGGACAGGATGTTTGACAACGTGAAAATGGCTATCGATGCCAGCGGCAATGTCTCCATGATGAATGTAAATGGCACTGCTGCCGGCCAGACCGCATATACGGGAGCAATGGGAAGCATGTCAAACTGGCACATGGGAACGGTCACACCTCCATCTACCACGCCGCCGGTTAGCGGCATAAGCATATCTCCGAGCCTCGTAAAAATGCAGGTAAATGCGACTCAAACACAGCAGTTCACCGCTACTGGTTTAACCGCCCCCGTGCTGTGGTCAGTGGCGCCTGCGACCGGTGGTGGCAGTATTACCACCACCGGACTCTACACAGGTCCCAATGTGCAGGGAATGTTTCTCGTGATAGCAACCGGTACTGATGGTAAAACGGCAACAGCCACCGTGCAGATGGGAAGCGGTGGAATGATGATGTAGCCGGTGTCACCCGTTTTTACGGGTACCGTTATGTAAAAAACACCTCTTGTCGGCTCTCCGCTCGATAAGGGGTGTTTTTTTAGACCAGCTAAAAGACCGCGGGGTGCTATTTCAGCACATGACTCGCTAAAACCTTTTGCACCTCATAGACGCTTATGTCTTTATTGAATTTTTTCTCAACAGGTATCGTGTCGCTGCCAACCCAGATCTTTAATTCAGCATTAAGGTCAAAACTTT
>JABBNX010000190.1 GCA_019352135.1 Pseudomonadota bacterium | reverse complement strand
GTAAAAGGTTCGCAGCTAAAAAATACAATCACAAATTTATGCAATTAGACACTAGAACTTACCGACCAAGCATTTTCGGTATATGAGGAGCTTTTGCGATACTCTGTATTTCTTGAAGACCCTCGCGGTAAAAGTCGCAGAGGAAAGGTCGTCCCGAGAATCTTTCTCAGGAGATTCCTGGTCCCTTACTTTAATCTTACCTTTAACAAGAGGGATTCTGTATCCCTTGAGAAACATGAAATAGAATTATTGCTCACAGATCCTGATGCTTTCGAAAAGAGAAAGCGTCTCAAATCGTTTAAAGATATAGATGATGATAGCCAAGGAGACTTGTTTTCAGCATCAGGACCTGGAGAGAACGAATGAGCAGAGTTGCTAGAATTGACGAAAAATTACGTAATATGACTAAACCTGAGTTGCATCCTGTTGATGAATTCTATTTGGATGGCGATTTAGTAATAGTTACATGTGCGGGTTTTGAAGACAGATCTGTAGCACTGCTAAATTGGGCTATATCCAGCAACAAACGGATTTCTAACGTTATTTTGGTTGAATACAAACCAATACTTCCCGAAAACAGGCTCGAAGAACTTATTCGGATATGTGAAACCTCAAACATCCAATATCAGGTTATTCAACATGATAGGGAAAATCAATCGTGCGGTGGCGAAGAGATAATTAAAGCAACAGCAGGTCATCTTGGGCCTGTTATAATTGACATCTCGGGCATGTCCAGACTTCTGATTGTACAAATAGTTGTTGCACTTGGACGAAGAAAAACCGGATTCAGGAATGCCTTCATTGGTTATACTGAAGCGGCCATTTATCCGCCTAGCATATATGAGGTTTCAGAGGCTTTACGTAATGTAACTTATGGCGATGACAATGATGTTTATTTTTTATCTTCTGGCGTCCACGACGTGTCAATTGTTCCCGAGCTTTCATCAGTCGCGCTACAAGGGCAGCCTATTAGGCTAATACTATTTCCGTCATTCAATCCGGATCAATTTAGTGTTTTGCGATCTGTTATTCAGCCTTCCTATGTATCGATTATCCATGGTGAACCACCTTCTGATGACAATAAATGGAGGCAAGAAGCAATCAGTAGTTTAAACGGAATTGCTCACCTCCTTCACAAAGAAGAATATACCATCAGCACATTACACCATAGCGCAACGGTAGATACTTTACTGAATATTTACAAAAAATATGGTGATTTACAAAAACTGATTATTGCTCCAACTGGAAGCAAGATGCAGTCCGTAGGTGTTGGAATTGTAAGGACTTATTTAGAAGATTTGCAAATTGCATATCCCACAACTAGACTCTTTTCTAATCCAAGCGATTATACGCATGGAGTAAATAAGTCATTCATATTGCCATTAGCTGATTACACCGACAAATTACCTTTATAGGAAAGGCGAAGAGTAATTGAAAGGCTGATGGTGGTGTCAGGCCATCCCCTTTGACATTGTCACAGGTTGAGACATCCTAGAGGGCATTTTACCATTACTATAAATTAACATTGAGAACATTCCTATGACCTCCAAATACGACCGTTACAGCAAGGAAGAATTGGTAAAAATCATTGAGGACCGCGACCGCAAGCCTACATTCGGGCTGGTCTGGGAGCGGAACGATATTGATTTTGACCGCTCGTTCAATCAGGATTTTGTTGCTCTTGATGCTATCGGCGAACTTTCGTGCGGGACAGGCCCATGGAGCAATCTCCTCATCGAAGGGGACAATTTCGACGCGCTGCGCTATCTGCGCATGACTCATGCTGGCCGGGTAAAATGCATTTGCATCGATCCCCCCTACAACACCGGCAACAGGGATTTCATCTACAACGACCGCTTCGTGGACAAGGACGATCTCTACAAACACAGCAAGTGGCTGGAATTCATGTACCGACGGTTCCTGCTCGCCCGCGACCTGTTGGCCGAAGATGGGGTGCTGCTGGTCTGCATCAACGATGAAAACCGCTCCAAGCTGGAATTGTTGTTGGATCAGGCGTTGCCGGGAATGCGGCTCGGCTCCTTTGTCTGGCGGACGCGGCAGGGTTCCAATGCCGACCAGGGCTGTTTTCTCAGTGTTGACCATGAGCATGTGCTCGTGTATGGCAATGTCGGTTTTACTTTTGCCGGATATGGCAAAAGCTATGAGATGTACGGCAATCCCAACCAGGACCCCAAAGGTGATTGGCGACCCGACAATTTAACTCTCGGTTTCTCCTATACAGAGCGACCGAACCTCTACTATCCGCTCAGAGATCCGAGCACGGATACATATTATCCTGCAAGCCCCAGCGGTGTCTGGAGATATGCAACAAAAGAGCGTGTAAAGCCTGGCCAGCGCTTGCAGGCCAAGACGATGGAAGAATTCATTGAAGCCGGTCAGATTCTCTTTCCGCAGGAGCAGCGGGTAGAGGTCTGGCATAGCCTGGAAGAACTGAAGAACGCCATCGAAAGCGGTGATGTTCCGAAGTCCGGCAAAAACCCGATGCTGCGGCTCGACCTTCCTGATCTTGAATTCTGGGTGGGGAAAAAGGTCGGCTTTGGACGTCCCGCCTTCAAGCGCTACAAGGCTGATCTGCGGAACCTTAACCAGCCGGTGAGTAGTTGGGTCGTCCCTAATTCGGAGCAGAAAAAGTATGAGGCTGACAACAGCTTTGTTTCCGGCACAAACCAGGAAGGGGCGAAAGCTGTAGCGGCGATATTCGGCACTAAAACCTTCAACTACGCCAAGCCGCCGTCTCTCATCAAGGAACTGGTGCGGCAGACGACCGGCAACAACGACTTTGTGATGGATTTCTTTGCAGGTTCAGGAACCACGGCCCAGGCGATGCTGGAACAGAACCGGGAAGATGACGGCAACCGGCGCTTTATCATGGTGTCGGCAACAGAAGCGACTGACGATGAACCGGAGAAGAACATCTGCCGCGATGTCTGCGCCGAGCGGATTCGCCGGGTAATCACCGGTTACGGCACAACTGCCGGAACCGGCGGCGACTTCGCCTATTTGCGTGTACGCCGCATACCGCATGAAGCGGTCTTGACCGATATTGACCATTCGCAGGTCTGGACGGCATTGCAATTGATCCACCGGCAATCCTTCGCCCCTTATGACGCTGCCCGGCAACTTCAGGAGTCTGTGCATGCCGATGGCGGGCTACTCTATGCGGCAACCATCAACGATGAGACCGTTTCCCGAATTGTCGGGCTTGCTGCCGCCTCCCCGCACCTGACCGTTTACACCTGGCAGCCGGGACTGCTGCGAGAACGGCTGGCGGCGCAGAACATCACCATCGAGCAGATCCCCCAATTCCTGGTCAGCCGGTTCGGGGTGGCATCATGAATGTAACTCCAAAAAGATACCAAGCTGAAGCCAAGGACAGCGTACTGGAGATATTCCGCTATGCCTGTAAACAGATCGACGAAGCGGAAGATCTGCAAAGCAGGCTTGCCGCCAGCGCCTACAACGGCTGTGTCCTGATTCAGGCTCCGACCGGTGCGGGGAAAACCCTGATTGCCGGGATGACGGCGGAAGAGTTTTCAAAAGAAACTAAAATTGTCTGGCTCTGGTTCACCCCCTTTGCCGGGCTGGTGGAACAGGCGCGCATCTCCATCAAATACGATTTCCAGGGGCTCCGGTTACGGGACATTTCCTGCGAGCGGGTTGCCCGAGGGACACGCAGCGGGGATGTATTTGTCGCTACCTGGGCATCGGTGGCGGCGAGTCGTAAGGAGGCTAAACGGATTCGTCGCGATGGCGATGAGTCGGTTTCGCTGGATCATTTTCTGGAGCAACTTCGGGCAAGCGGCTTCAAGGTCGGCGTATTGGTTGACGAGGCACATCACACCTTTTCCACCGGCACAGAGGCGGTAAAGTTTTACCGGGAAGTGCTCAAACCTGAATTTACCCTGATGATTACCGCCACCCCCGATGATCAGGATGCGGAAAACTTCCGCAAGTCTTCAGGGATAGTCAAAATGCACCGGATCACGGTAAGCCGTCTGGATGCGGTGGAAGCGAAACTTATCAAGGGGGGCATCAAGTCGGTTGCCTACATCGCCGGAGACCAACACCGCGATCTGGTGGATTTCGGGTTGGCGGCTCTGACTGATGGGGTTCGTGTCCACCAAGCAATCAAGGCGCAACTGGCGGTCGAGGGTATCGACATGGTTCCTCTGATGCTGGTGCAGGTGGATTCGTCTGAAAAGAGCGTAGCCAAGGCAAAGAAAGACCTGATGTCTCTCGGAATCAGGGAAGATGCGATTGCCGTCTATACCTCCAAGGAACCTGACGATGAACTGATTGCCGTGGCGCGTGACGAATCACGGGAAGTGCTGATTTTTAAAATGGCCGTGGCACTGGGCTTTGATGCGCCGCGAGCATTTACGCTGGTTTCCATGCGGGGCGCACAGGACAGGGATTTTGGCGTCCAGATTGTGGGGCGCATCCTGCGCGTAGACCGACGTCTGCAAGGCAGACAGGTAAGCGACCTGCTCAAGTACGGTTATGTTTTTCTGGCCGATGCCGAGAAGCAGACCGGCTTGACCGGAGCAGCCGACAAGATCAACGCCATCCGTACGGAAATGTCGGCAATAAGCCCGTTTACCATGCTGGTAAATGTTGCCGGACAGAAGAGTGTCCAAGTGGTGCAGAACGGTCAACCATCAATGCTGGCAAACCCATGGGAACCGCCAGTAATCCCTGAATGGAAGACAGAAGCAGACTCCCCCGCACCTCCACAAACGACCACTCAAGACCTGCTTGCCGGCTTCATATTGCCACCGGCAAATCCGCCGGACAGGGTCTCGACAGGCACTGTGCCATACCCGCCTTCTCCGCAACCGCCACCGGGACAGCAGCAATATTTGTTACGTGATGGAATTCCCCGCGTATTCAAGACCGAACGGCTTAATCTGAATACCTCCGGGTTATTGCAATGTGTTGAGAAGCGAATAAAATTTGACGACAAGGTGCTGACATCAGGTTTGCGCCAGGCGGTAAATATCAGGCGCAAGGAAGAGGAAATTTTTACCCATGATGTGACGTATGGAGAATTCCAGGCCCGGCTTTCCGATGCGGATATAGCAATCCGCGGCCAGCGCTTATTGTTTGAACCGGACTATCTTGACCCTCGGGAATTGCAGAAGGCACTACTTAATCGGCTGGCGGCCGAATGCAGGGACAAGGGTTTTGATGATCTGCTGGAGTCGCCTGAGAAACTACAGCGTGCGATGCACCTTATCCTGATCTCCCACAAAAACCTTCTGCGTGATGCGGTGCGTACCTGTTGCGCCCAACATGCGGAACTGGCGGACACCGCGCCGCTCCCGCAAACCGTCACCTGGCCGACAGGGTGCGTGACCTCCCGGCTTGGCGTCTACGATGTTTTTCCGCCGGACCTGAATAAAGACGAGCTTGCATTTACCCAGTTGCTTGATGCCGATATGTCGGAAACCGTGGAATGGTGGAATAGAAACGAGCGAAGTAAGCCCTATTCGGTCGGCCTGGTTATGCCGGACGGTAAAGGGTACTTCCCGGATTTCATGGTGAAGATAAAGGGAAGAAGCAAGGGGGACGGCATTCTGTTGATCGAGGTTAAAGGCGAATTTCTCATCAACAGCCTGAATACCCCCGACAAGGCACTGGCATCTCACAAGCTCTACCGCAAGCCGTTGATGGTCATGCACGAGGATTCGGGCCGCTGGATGACGCTCCGCTATAATGAGAAAACCGACAAATTGGAGCCGGATGCGGTGTTCCGGGTGGATGCGCTGGCGGAGTATTAAGGGGGATTGGCGAGCGGCGCATGGTCAGTTCCACTCAAAAGATTAATAAAAAAGGCCACTTGGTTAAGCAAGCCATTCCACAAAGGTGTTGAAAAATGTAATCAGTTGATATCTAATGCCTCT
>JABBNX010000189.1 GCA_019352135.1 Pseudomonadota bacterium | reverse complement strand
AAACGTGCATCATAATCATTTATCAGCAATTATTCAACAGTTGTCATCATACTGCTTGGAAATTTCTGGCATCGGAGGAAAGCAGGTGCTAAATTAGCACGTGCAGCGCTATTCACTGTAAAGATGGAGGGTGTCTTGGAAAATCCGCACCAGAAGCAGATATATAATCAGTTTGCCAGTGATAATTATGCGGGGATCTGCCCGGAGGCATGGGAGGCCATGCAGGCTGCCAACGTCGGGTATGTTTCTTCATATGGCGATGACCTCTGGACGGAGCGAGCCTGCGAACATCTGCGCCAGGTTTTTGAGACGGAGTGTCAGGTGTTCTTTGTTTTTAACGGTACCGCAGCAAATTCACTCGCGCTGGCGTCTCTGTGCCGTTCGTACCATAGCGTGATCTGTCACGAACTTGCCCATGTCGAGACGGATGAATGCGGAGCCCCGGAATTCTTTTCTAATGGCACCAAGTTGTTGCACGTGGACGGCCCCTGCGGCAAGTTTGATCTGGCCGAAGTTGAGCGGGTTATTACCCGTCGCAGTGATATTCATTACCCCCGTCCGAAGGTATTGAGTTTGACGCAGGCGACTGAAGTCGGCACTGTATATACTCCTGATGAGATCAGGGCTGCCAGTGAGCTGGCCAAGCGCTATGGTATGCGGGTACAAATGGATGGGGCCCGTTTTGCCAACGCGGTTGTATCGCTTGATGTCGCTCCGGCTGAAATGACCTGGCGGGCAGGAGTTGACGTACTCTGTTTGGGTGGGGCAAAAAACGGCATGGCGATCGGAGAAGCGGTAGTGTTTTTTGACCGTGAACTTGCCCGTGAATTTGATTATCGCTGTAAACAGGCTGGGCAGCTGGCGTCCAAAATGCGTTTTATTTCAGCTCCCTGGATCGGGCTGCTTGAAAGTGGCGCCTGGCTTAAAAACGCCCGGCGTGCCAACCATTATGCCGCAGTGCTTGAGCAGCATCTGGCCGGTATCGAGCGCGTCCACATTATGTATCCGCGGCAGGCCAATTCTGTGTTTGTCGAGATGCCGGAGGCGGTTGCCACTGCCCTCCGCTCTGCCGGCTGGAACTTTTACTCATTTATCGGATCAGGTGGTGCGCGTTTCATGTGCTCATGGCAGACAACTGAGCAGGATGTTCTTCAGTTGGTTGACGCAATCCGATCAGCCGCTTTGGTAGGCGAGGGGGTTTGACATGGTTAAAACTGCTACGTTCGAAGCGTTGCTGGATGATGCAGTACCTGATGGACAGGGTGGGTACGATTTTACTCTGGAGGGAAAACGGTATCACTTGAAGGATAAAGATGAAGTGCGGGCAATTGCAGAAGCGCATGGCTACATAATTATATACTGACGACGCTGTTGTCGGGAAACGGGTCCATTCTCGGTTAAACGGGAGTGGGCCTTTTTAGTTACATCGTTGTCATGGCTGGTTGGCGCGACAGTTTTTGATTATTCCTAAATAAGTTGCCGTGTAAAAATTGTGTTGTATTTTTTACCAAATATGTAGACAATATGAGAATAAGCTTGCATGTAGGTATGTTTTTTGTGTTGATACGGCGTTATAAATTATGGTATCGTGATATGCATATTTTATTTTAGCTAAACAGGGTGCTGGTGTGAAAAAGAAAAAGATGGTCATTTCGCAGGAAACGATGGACGTAGACTTTGTGCGCAAGGTTGAAGCCCTTTCCGGCACCTCGGTACGTCGCTGTTTCCAGTGCGGCAAATGCTCGGCCGGTTGCCCGATGGCTACTTTCATGGAGCATCCGCCAAACCGAGTGGTGCGCCTGCTGCAACTCGGCCAGTGGCAGCGCGTCCTTGCCGGGCGTTCCATCTGGTACTGCGCCTCCTGCGAAACCTGCACCACCCGCTGCCCCAACAAGGTGGATCTGGCTTCCATCATGGACGCCCTGCGCAAATTATCGTGGGATGCTGAGGGGGCCTCCAAGGAAAGCTATGTCCAGTTAGCCAACAAACTGTTCCTGCAAAATATCCGCACCTACGGCCGCCAGTACGAAATGCGCCTCGCCGCGGTCTTCAACGTCAAATCCGGCCAGTTCCTCAAAGACCTGATGCTTGGCCCCAAACTGCTTGCCAAAGGTAAACTGAAAATGTTCCACAGCAAAAACAAGAACATGCCGGAAATTGAAAAGATCTTTACCCGCATCGAAGAGATGCGCAAAAAAGGCGAAGCACTGTAACTGCAATTTTGAATGATGAATTTTGGATTTTGAATTTAAAGGCATTTCAATCTAACATTCAAAATCTAAAATTATAAAAAGGATTTGGCTCATCGCAATGAAAGAACTCAATTATTCATATTATCCCGGTTGCTCGCTCCACGCCTCTGCCGGCGAATACGACCTCTCCACCCGCGAACTATTCAAAGCACTGCGTATCGGCCTGACCGAAATCCCTGACTGGTTCTGCTGCGGCGCTACTCCGGCTCACAACGTCGATGAACTGCTGTCGCTGTCGCTCTGTGCCAAAAACCTGGAACTGGCGGACAAGGTTGAAGGAGACATGGCCGTAGCCTGTGCCTCCTGTTTCTCACGACTCAAAACCGCCCAGCATGTCCTGGGTGAGAGCGACGTCAAGCGTAAACAGGTTGAAAAAGCCATCGACGCCCCGGTCAAACTGGACAGCAATGTCAAACACCTGCTGGAAATCCTCGCCAAGGACCTGGGACTGGAGCGATTGGCCGCCGCGGTAAACAAACCGCTGTCCGGCCTCAAAGTCGCCTGCTACTACGGCTGCCTGCTGACCCGCCCCGCTGATGTCCCCAACCTGGACTGTGCTGAAGCGCCTACCATCATGGAGCGGGTCATCGAAGCGGCCGGTGCGGAAACCGTCGCCTGGACCCACCGTCTTGAGTGCTGCGGTGCCAACTTCACCCTTTCGCGCCCCGGTGTCGTCCTCCAGTTGACCAACGCCATCCTCGAATCCGCCAAAGCGGCCGGCGCCGACTGCATCATGGTCGGGTGCCCCCTCTGCCACGGCAATCTGGACATCCGTCAAAAAGAGATCGAAGGGGTCTACAGCACCAGCTATGGCCTGCCGGTATTTTATCTTACCCAACTGGTTGGGCTGTCCGTCGGACTGGGCGCAGATAAACTTGGCCTGGATGCCATGATGGTCAACCCGATGCCGCTGTTGAAAGAGAAGGGGTTCCTGTAGCATGTCACGAATAGGCGTATTCATTTGCCACTGCGGCGAAAACATATCCAGAACCGTCGATGTTGAACGGGTAGCGGCCGAGATAGGCAAACTCTCCGGCGTAGCCTTTGCCACCGACTATAAATACATGTGTTCCGACCCGGGGCAGAACCTGCTCAAAAAAGCCATCCAGGAACAGAAACTCACCCATGTCGTGGTGGCTGCCTGCTCGCCCCGCATGCACGAAAAAACCTTCAGGAAAGCCGTCGAAGCGGCCGGGCTGAATCCTTTCCTCTGTGAAATGGCCAACATCCGCGAGCACTGCTCCTGGGTACATGAAAACAGGGAAGAAGCGACCGTCAAGGCGATCGATATCGTCAGCATGATGGTCGAGCGGGTCAAGAAAAACCGTATCCTTCCCGGCATAACCGTACCGGTCACCAAGAGATCACTGGTCATCGGCGGCGGCATCGCCGGAATCCAGGCCGCCCTCGACATCGCCGATTGCGGTCATGAAGTGATTCTGGTCGAACGGGAACCCTCTATCGGCGGGCACATGGCCCAGCTTTCCGAGACCTTCCCGACTTTGGACTGTTCCCAATGCATCATGACCCCCAAGATGGTCGATGTTGCCAACCACCCCAAGATCAAATTATACACGTACTCCGAGATCGAACTGGTCGAAGGGTATATCGGCAACTTCCAGGTCACCATCAAGAAAAAGGCCCGCTCGGTAGACGAAGACAAATGCACCGGTTGCGGCGTCTGCATGACCAAATGTCCGCAGAAAAAGATCCCCAACAAATTTGACCAGAACATCGGCATGCGCACCGCTATTTACGTCCCCTTCCCCCAGGCCGTGCCCAACACCCCGGTCATCGACCGTGACAATTGTACTTGGTTTAAAACCGGCAAATGCGGTGTCTGCAAAAAAGTCTGCGGTCCCGGGGCTGTTGATTTTGAACAACAGGACACCCTCGTCGTCGAAGCGGTCGGCGCCATCGTCGTTGCCACCGGCTTCGATCTCTACAGCATCGATGAAAAGCCCAAAGGCTCTCCCATCAAAGGGTATGGTGAATTCGGCCATGGCAAAATTCCTGACGTCATCGACGGCATGACCTTCGAACGTCTGGCAAGCGCCTCCGGTCCGACCGGTGGTAAAATCCTGCGTCCCTCCGACGGCAAGGAACCGAAACAGATAGTCTTCATCCAGTGTGTCGGTTCCCGTGCCCGCGAAAAAGGGATCTCCTACTGCTCCAAGGTCTGCTGCATGTACACCGCCAAACATACCATGCTCTATCACCACAAGGTCCACGACGGCCAGGCCTACGTCTTCTTCATGGACGCCCGTACTCCGGGGAAAAGCTACGACGAATTCTGGCGCCGTTCAATAGAAGAAGAGGAAGCGGTCTACATCCGCGGCATGGTCTCGCGTCTCTACCAGAAAGGGGACAAGATCGTCGTCATGGGGAGCGACATCGCCGTTGGTGTCCAGGTCGAGATCGAAACCGACATGGTGGTCCTGGCTACCGCCGTACAACCGCAAAAGGGAGCCGATCTCCTGGCCCAGAAACTCGGCATCTCCTATGATAAATATAATTTCTACTCAGAGGCCCACGCTAAACTGCGTCCGGTAGAATGTGCCACCGCCGGCATCTACCTGGCCGGCGCCTGCCAGGGTCCCAAAGATATTCCCGAAACTGTCTCCCAGGCCAGTGCCGCTGCTGCCAAGGTCATGACACTTTTCTCCAAGGACAAGCTGGAGCGTGAACCGATCGTGGCCCGGGTACGGGAGGCGGGGTGTGTCGGCTGTTTCGCTTGCAAGAAGGTCTGCGCCTACGGTGCCGTAGAGGAAAAAGAGATTCGCGACCGTCAGGGGAACCTGATCAAGGTCGTTGCCTACGTCAACCCGGGTGTGTGCGCCGGTTGCGGCACCTGCCAGGCGACCTGCCCGTCCAAGTGTGTGGAACTGGATGGCTATACGGATGAGCAAATTATAGCAATGATTGAGGCGCTCTGATATGCACCCTGAAAAAACTAAACATGACTTCGAACCCAAAATAATCGCCTTCGTCTGTACCTGGTGCACCTACGCCGGGGCAGACCTGGCCGGCACCAGCCGCATGCAGTACCCGTCTAATGTCAGGGTACTCAAGTTCCCCTGCACCGGCCGCATCGATCCGGTCTTTATCCTGAAAGCCTTTCAGCAGGGGGCCGACGGGGTCCTCGTCTCCGGCTGCCACCCCGGTGACTGCCACTACATCGCCGGTAACTTTCATGCCCGGCGACGCTTCGCCGCATTTCGAAAACTGCTGGAGTTCATCGGTGTTGACCTTAATCGCCTGCAGTTCTCGTGGGTTTCAGCCGCCGAAGGTGGCAAGTGGGTCGAGGTAGTCACCGACCTGACCGAAAAAGTGCGTGCCATGGGACCGATGGTGGAATTCAAGGAACTGGCGCTCGAAGAACAGTGGTCCGGCGCCATCGACACACCGGAATTGAAAGAAGCGTATGACGCCATCTGACGGGATATCCATGAGCACACAACCAATCGACACATCCCTATACGCCGCCATCACAGAAGCTGTTCGCAGCGAGGCGCAGCGCCTCCTCGCCGCAGGTCAGGTCACTGCCATCGTCGGCTACGCCGCTGCCCGCCGCGCAGGCTCTGTTCAACCAGTGATCGTCACGGCCGCCTGCCATAGCTTCTCCATAGGAGGCGGTTGGTATTTGACATGACGTCCGGTTGCTACCTATGTATGTATGTATGTA
>JABBNX010000022.1 GCA_019352135.1 Pseudomonadota bacterium | reverse complement strand
TATGATAACTGCTAACACATCCTTCCTCCTGACTGTCGGTTGAATAGCGTTGTTGTTATAGAGTATCCACTCTTGTCTTAGATTGGTTGGATCAAGTGCCCGAGACTGTCGGTACGTGTTGTATTCTCAGAGTAGTCTGCCGGGGCAGGCAATCACAGAAAGCGTATGATCAGCCAGCACCTTTTTGAGCGTAGAGCAACAAATCGTCAGCCGTCTGGATGGAGAGTAACCTTTAGCTCCGAAACTTTCGGCGTATTTCACAAAATCAGGGTTGTCGAAGTCCACATGAGAGTGGCGATGAATCTCCAGATCCATTTTCCATAACGACAATCTCAAGCTCCGGACAATGGCGTTTTGCCTGTGAGGCGGCGCTCATCCCCGCTGTATCTCCGCCGATGATGACAAGTCTTGTTCTGTTCATCTGCCTTCCTCTGATGAAGGTTATGCATCATGCTAATCGTTGGTAATAATCACTTTCAGGGCGTGCTCCTTCATCGCATTGTCAAAAGTATCATACGCCTGCATGACATTGTCCAATGTGAAGTGGTGCGTGACCAGCTGTATTGGCTGTACCTTGCCCGACATGACAGTTTTCAAAAGCATTGGAGTCGTTACGGTGTCAACGAGGCGCGTTGTGAGGGTGATGTTGTGTGACCAGAGTTTGTCCAGATTCAGCTGGACCGGCTTGCCATGCACGCCAATGTTGGCAATACGACCGCCAGCCGTCACGATCAACTGGCAAATATCAAAACTTGTTGTAAGGCCTATGGCCTCTATCGCAACATCCACTCCCCGGTTGCCGGTGAGCACCATCACTTTCTCTACGGCTTTGCCATCACTGTTGTTGATGATCTTCGTAGCGCCTAACTTTTTGGAAACTTCCAGGCGGTTGTCATCTATGTCGATCATGATGATTTCCGCCGGTGAGTAAAATTGCGCTGTTAGCAGAGTCGCTAACCCGATTGGGCCTCCGCCGACAATTGCCACCGTGTCGCCGGGCTTGATCTGCCCGTTGAGGACTCCGCATTCCAACCCAGTCGGCAGAATATCACTCAACATGACGAGTGCTTCTTCGTCAACTCCTGCTGGAATTGGATAAAGACTGTTGTCTGCGAATGGGATTCGAACGTATTCGGCTTGGGTACCGTCAATCAAATTCCCTAATATCCAGCCACCACCGTTTTCGCAATGCGAGTACATACCTTTTTTGCAGTTGGAGCACTTCCCGCAGGACGAGATGCAGGAAATCAGTACATGGTCACCGACATTGAAGCTTGAAACACTCCCGCCGATCTGTTCGATGATGCCAACACCTTCATGCCCCAGAACTCGGCCATCCGTGACCGTTGGCACATCACCTTTCATGATATGCAGATCCGTTCCACAAATTGTCGTCTTCGTAACTTTGACGATAGCATCTGTTGTGGCCAAGATCATGGGCATCTGCCTCTCCTCTAATACAAGTTTGCCTGGGCCATGGTATACGAGCGCTTTCATGAAAAATTCCCCTTTCTGACTATCGCTTCGAATCTGGGCGGCTTTCAGCCATCTACGGTCCCCATGCTTCCTTTACTCATTTTACTTGTGCATGGGTGGAGTTCAATTTCAATCTAACTTGATATTTAACCGCTTATCCCTTGGTGGACGTCAGTCTGCTCCGCACCAGACGTATCGAGGATGCTCTTGGCCTTGGCCACCTCGTCAGCTGTACCGTGTGCGATAACGATGAACTTGTCCGATTTGATAGCTGTCTCGTACTTCACAACACTGTCATTAGGAATGCCAACACTTGAAAGCGCTCCGGCCAAGGCACTAATGCTGCCAACTACAACAGCTCCTTCAAGCGCTCCAATAATCCAACCTGCGAGTGGTCCAAACACGAAGAGTGGACCAATTCCAGGAATAACGAATAGTGCTGATCCAAAAAGCAGACCCCAAATGCCACCCCAAAAAGCCCCCAATTTCCCCCAAACCTTCATGCGATCACCGGCATTGTAGTAGCCAATGACGTGCTCTTCAGTGTGATAGTCCTTGCCTACGATGGACAGTTTTTTCATATCAAAACCCGCCCGTTGGAGTTCTTTTATGCTCTGTTCGGCCTCGGTGTGGGTATTGAAGATTCCTACTACTGCGTTCTGTTCTGACATGGCTTTCTCCTTTTTAATTTATTGCAGTTTTGAACATCTCAGGCGCCTCTTTAATCGAAAACGATCTGCTATTATCTTCCATTTTGTAGACGGCATGATCCTGCCCATTACAATAAAACCCGCTCTTAAATTTATGCGTGCTGAAGTGTTGAAGTATATGTCGGTTTCTTTTGATTGCAAGTGACTGGTTATATAAAATAAACTAATCTGATCGCCAATCTGTGGAGTGAGAAGGATGCAAGATTATTATAAATTTTCTTGCGATAACGGAATCTGGGTATAAGCTTTTATCAGATGCGTGAAAGCTATCGGTTGCATTTACGACAACAGCATTTTCTAATCAGGCGGCAAGCCATTTTGGTGAAAAAGTAATCGTGAAAACGACCAGACAGGGTGATTTTCGGTTTCTCACCCAACATTAACCGTTACGGAGGTTGCAATGAAGGATGCCAGCATTGATCTGCTCAGCATTAATACGATTCGCTTTCTCTCGATAGATGCGGTGCAGAAAGCCAACAGCGGACATCCAGGAATGCCGATGGGAGCCGCTCCCATGGCTTATATTCTCTGGGACCGGTTTCTTAACCACAACCCAGCAAACCCCGACTGGTTCAACCGTGACCGCTTCGTTCTGTCCGCCGGTCATGCCTCAATGCTCCTCTACAGCCTTCTTCACCTTACCGGCTACGACCTGTCACTCGATGAGATCAAACGATTCCGGCAGTGGCAGAGCAAAACCCCCGGACATCCGGAACGGGGCCATACGCCGGGAGTCGAGATAACCACCGGCCCCCTCGGCCAGGGATTCGGCAACGGCGTGGGAATGGCCATGGCCGAGGCTCACCTTGCCGCACGTTACAATAGACCAGGCTTCGATATCATCAATCATTTCACCTATGTGATTGCCAGCGATGGCGATCTGATGGAAGGTATTGCAGCGGAGGCGGCTTCCCTTGCCGGCCATCTGCAATTGGGCAAGTTGATCTGTTTCTACGACGACAACCGCATCACCCTTGCGGCGACAACCGACCTCACCTTCACCGAGGACCGTGGCAAAAGGTTCGCGGCCTACGGCTGGCACGTGCAGACGGTGACGGACGGCAACGATCTGGAAGCGATTTATGATGCAATTGATACAGCCAGGTCTACAACTGACAAACCCTCCCTCATAATAGTCCAAACCCATATCGGTTTCGGTTCCCCTCACAAGCAGGACACGTTCGAGGCACACGGATCCCCACTTGGAGAGGATGAAGTGCGTTGTACCAAGGAAAACCTGGGATGGCCGACAGCACCGGATTTCCTCATTCCGGAGGAAGTCCTGCGCCATTTCCGTCAGGCGCTGCCACGGGGGAAAGAGGCAGAGGAGACGTGGGATGAGATGCACTCCGCCTATGCCCGTGAGTATCCCGAACTCGCCCAGGAATTATGCCAAGCGATTGATGGGGGCCTCCCGGAAGGCTGGTACGCAGATATTCCTGTTTTCCCCGCCGACCCAAAAGGCATGGCCAGTCGGGCAGCATCGGGAAAAGTAATGAATGCCATCGCTCCCCGACTTCCCTCTCTCGTTGGCGGTTCCGCGGATCTCGACCCATCGACCCTTACCGCACTAAAGGGCATGGGAGACTTTGAAAGTCCCGATATGCAACCAGCCGACCGGCAGGGGACTGTAGGTGGAGTGTGGGGGTATGCAGGGAGAAATTTCCATTTCGGTGTTCGCGAGCACGCCATGGCGGCAGCAATTAATGGCATTGCGGCCCACGGGGGACTCATTCCTTTCGGTGCCACCTTCTTCACGTTCTCCGATTATCTCCGCCCGTCGTTGCGGCTGGCGGCGCTCATGGGGCTCCATGTCATTCACGTCTTCACCCATGACAGCATTGCGCTGGGAGAAGACGGTCCAACCCATCAGCCGGTTGAACAGTTAGCCGCACTCAGGGCGATACCCCACCTTCTTGTCATCCGTCCCGGCGATGCCAACGAGACCGCCGTGGCCTGGCAGGTAGCGCTCGAAAATTCAGGACCGGTGGCGCTCATCCTTTCCCGCCAGAATATGCCGACGCTGGACCGGAGCCGCTACGCTCCGGCCGGTGGGCTCAAGCGCGGAGCATATATTGTTTCCGCTGTGGCTGGAGGGGAGCCCGATCTCACTCTGGTCGCCACCGGATCGGAACTGCACCTGGCACTTGCTGCGCAGGACGAACTTTCCCGGCGGAATGTCCGCGCCAGCGTTGTCTCAATGCCCTGCTGGAAGCTTTTCGACGGACAGCCTCAGGCGTACCGCGACTCGGTACTTCCACCGCAGGTGACGAAGCGGTTGGCCATCGAGGCCGGTTCTCCGCTCGGCTGGCACAAATACGTGGGAACTGCAGGAGATATTCTCGCAGTTGAACATTTCGGTGCTTCGGCCCCTGGTGAGATCGTGCTTCGAGAATACGGTTTTACCGTGGAGAATGTCTGCCAGCGAGCCCTTGCTCTGCTGGGGAGCATGAAGGAGAACCTCTGATGCGTGTCGGAATAGCTGCCGATCACGCCGCCCTGATTTATGACCATTTTTCCGCGCATCAGGGAGTGGAAGACGACGATATGAATATTATCTGCCTTAGCAGCCTGGTAGTTTGACTATGCTCAGGCCCGGGAGTTGGTCCAGACATTTATTAACGCCCGCTTCAGCGGTGCGGAACGACATTGCCGCCGTTTGGCCAAGATAGCTGCACTTGAAAGAGAGGTTAAAACATCATGAAAAATAATCCGCTTTTGAAGCTGGAGAGCTTCGGCCAAAGCATCTGGCTCGATTTCATCAGCCGCGGCATGCTCGACTCGGGTGACCTACTGCACTTGATTAACGAAGATGGAGTGACTGGGGTTACGTCAAACCCTTCTATTTTCGAAAAGGCTATAGCCGAGAGCAGCGATTACGATGACACCATCCGCTCCCTGGCTCGTGAAGGGAAAAATGCTGCCGAGATCTATGAAGAACTGGTTGTGGAAGACATCCGGCGTACCGCTGATCTGTTTCGTCCGCTTTACGACCGGATGAAAGGAAGAGACGGCTTCGTGAGCCTTGAGGTTTCACCCCGTCTGGCCCGTGATAGTGCCGGTACTCTCCGGGAGGCCCGCCACCTCTGGATGAGGGTAGATCGTCCAAACCTCCTGATCAAAGTCCCAGGCACCCAGGAAGGGCTAACGGTGATACGCCAGCTCATCAGCGAAGGAATCAATGTCAACGTGACGCTCCTCTTCGGCCTCCCCCGCTATCAGGAAGTAGCCGAAGCCTATGTTTCAGGGTTGGAGATGCGGGCGGCCACCGGACTTCCGCTGGATTGTATCAGCTCGGTAGCCAGTTTCTTCTTGAGCCGCATCGATGTGCTGGTCGACCAGTTGCTGGATGAGAAACTCAAGGAAGGGGGACGACATGAGAACAATGTTTTCTTGCTCCATGGAAAAGTGGCAATTGCCAGTGCCAGGGCAGCCTATCAGCTCTACAAAGAAATTCATACAAGCGAGCGATTCCGCAAGCTTGCTGCCGGAGGTGCCCGGCCCCAGCGGGTCCTGTGGGCCAGCACCAGCACTAAAAACCCGACTGAGAGCGACGTAAAATATGTGGAAGCACTGATCGGGCCGGAGACGATAAACACCATTCCCCTTGAAACCCTGAACGCCTACCGGGACCATGGCAATCCTGCACTCCGCCTGGAAGATGATCTGGAAGAGACCGAACAGGTCTTGCAGCATCTGGCAGAAACAGGCATTGACCTCGATGCGGTTACCAGCCAACTGGAGAACGAAGGAATAGAGAAGTTTGTCAAGCCCTTTGACAAACTGATACTGGCGCTGGAGCGAAAGAAAAATGAAACTGCAAATGCGACTAAACTGATGTGATGATGACAATTTCAACACTTTTTCTCGATATTGGTGGAGTTCTTTTGACAAACGGCTGGGACCGCAAGGCCCGGCGCTTGGCAACTGAGACGTTCGGGCTCAATTACGAAGAGATGAATGAACGGCATCACCTAACCTTCGACACCTACGAAGTGGGAAAGCTAACCCTCGATGAATATCTGGACCGGATTGTTTTTTACGAGGAGCGCTCCTTTACCCGAGATACGTTCCGGACATTCTTGTTTGACCAGTCACGCGCTCTCCCCGATATGATCGAGCTGGTCACAGGGCTCAAAGCACACCACGGATTAAAGGTAGCGGCGGTAAGCAACGAGGGGCGCGAACTGAACGAATACCGGATCAGGACTTTCGGACTCGGCAGGATATTTGATTTTTTCATCTCCTCCAGCTTCGTCCATTACCGTAAACCGGATGCTGACATTTACCGGATCGCCCTCGATATTGCCCAGGTGGCACCGGAACAGGTATTTTATATCGATGATCGGCCCATGTTTGTCGATGTGGCGAAGAATCTGGGTATTCAGGGTATTGTCCATACAACCTATGAGCAGACCCGAGCCAAGCTGGCGGCGGTCGGGCTCACATAATTCAGGAGGAAACTGATGACCACCCTCCCCCGTTCGGACGCGCTGGTCCTTTTCGGTGTGACGGGCGATCTCGCCCACAAGAAGATCTTCCCGGCGCTCTATGCGATGGCGAAACGGGGCGTCCTGACTGTTCCTGTTATCGGCGTCGCTTTCCCCAAGTGGAGCCTGGCGCGTCTGCGCACGAGCGTAACAGACAGCATCAAACAATCGGGGGGAATCGATGACCAGAAAGCCCTCGACCAGCTTCTCTCACTGTTCAGGTACGTGAGCGGGGACTATAACGATCCTGCTACGTTCGTGAAAATAAAAAAAACGATGGGGACCGATCATAATCCGGCGCATTACCTCGCCATCCCCCCCTCTCTCTTCGCGACGGTGATCAAAGGGCTCGGCGCCGCAGACTTGGCCGATCATGCGCGCGTCATTGTCGAAAAGCCGTTCGGACGCGACCTGGCCTCCGCACGTGAGCTTAACAAAGTCGCCCGGTCGATATTTCCGGAAGACGCGATCTTCCGCATCGACCATTTTCTCGGGAAAGAGGCGATCATGAATATCCTCTATTTCCGCTTCGCCAATTCATTTCTTGAGCCAATCTGGAACCGTAACTACGTGGCCAGTGTCCAGATAACCCTGTCCGAGAATTTTGGCGTTGAGAACCGCGGCGCGTTTTACGAATCTGCGGGGTGTCTGCGTGACGTGATCCAGAACCACATGTTTCAGGTCGTTGCGCTGCTTGCCATGGAGCCTCCGGCGTACAGGGGCTTTGGAGCAGTACATAGCGAGAAAGCAAAGGTTTTCCAGGCCATACGGCCCCTTCATCCGGACGACCTGGTGCGCGGCCAGTACGCCGGCTACCGCAAGGAGGCAAACGTGGCAAAGAACTCCGACGTCGAAACGTTCTGCGCCCTGCGGCTCTTCATCGACTCGTGGCGTTGGGAGGGAGTGCCTTGGTACCTGCGCTCGGGCAAATGCCTGGCCGAAACGGCACACGAGGTCCTGGTGGAACTGAAACCGCCGCCGCAGAGGCTTTTCGCCGACTCAATGCCAAAGACCGGCCGGTCCAATTATCTGCGCTTCCGGCTCGCCCCCCTTCCCGCCATCGCCCTCGCCGCTCGTGTCAAGCGCGCGGGGAAGGAGTTCATAGGCGACCAGCGTGAGCTCTACCTGATCGAAGGAGAACAGCCGGGAGAGGAAACGCCGTACGAACGGCTCCTTGAGGACGCCATGGCCGGCGACGGCGCACTTTTCAGCCGTGAGGATGCGGTTGAGGCGGCCTGGACGGTGGTTGAACCGGTTCTTAAGGCACATAACCGGTCACTCCTCTACAAGCCCGGAAGTTGGGGGCCGAAAGCAGCCGACGTGCTGATTGCACGGGATGGACACAGATGGTTACAACCTTCGGTCTCTGCAGAAGAGGTGAATAGTGGAGCTTAACGAAAGGAGTAATAATTCATGAGTGCTACAATACTACCGCTCACACAACTTCCGGCTTGGCAGGCGCTGGAGGCCCACTACCAGAAAATCAAAAACGTCCATTTGCGCCAGTTCTTTGCCGATGACCCGCAACGCGGCACGCGATTCACGATCGAGGATGTTGGGTTCTATTTCGACTACTCCAAAAATCGCATCACCGAGGAAACGATCAGGCTGCTCCTGGGACTGGCAGACGAATCCGGGCTGCGCGAACGTATCGACGCCATGTTCAGTGGTAAAAAAATCAACACTACTGAGAACCGTGCGGTGCTCCATGTGGCACTGCGCGCCCCACGAGATCAGTCAATCATTGTCGATGGAGCAAATGTGGTGCCCCGGGTCCACGAGGTGCTGGACAGAATGGCTACATTCGCCGATCGCGTTCGCAGTGGCCAGTGGCTTGGACATACCGGCAAGCGCATCCGCAATATTATCAACATCGGCATCGGCGGCTCGGACCTCGGCCCGGTCATGACCTACGAAGCGCTGCGCCACTACAGCCAACGTGACATGACCTTTCGTTTCATCTCGAACGTGGACGGCACCGACTTCGTGGAAGCAACTCATGATCTCAATGCTGAAGAGACGCTATTCATCGTTGCCTCGAAGACCTTCACTACCCTGGAAACCATGACCAATGCCCGTACAGCCCGACAATGGACGTTGCAGACTCTGGGCGAAGAGCAGGCTGTCGCCCGGCACTTCGTCGCCGTTTCGACCAATGGCGAAGAGGTGGCAAAATTCGGCATCGACATCGCGAACATGTTCGGCTTTTGGGACTGGGTTGGCGGGCGCTACTCAATGGATTCGGCCATCGGCCTCTCTACCATGCTCGCTATCGGCCCAGAAAATTTCCGTTCCATGCTGGCCGGATTCCGGGGAATGGACGAGCATTTCCGTACCGCCCCGTTCGCCAGGAACCTGCCGGTGCTGATGGGATTACTGTCCGTATGGTATAGCAACTTCTTTGAGTCTCAGACGGTGGCAATACTCCCCTACGACCAATATCTGAAACGTTTCCCCGCCTATCTCCAGCAATTGGCCATGGAAAGCAACGGCAAACACGTGACGCTTGACGGAAAACGTGTTGATTATCAGACAGGTCCGATCTTTTGGGGTGAGCCGGGAACAAATGGCCAGCACTCCTTTTATCAACTCATACACCAGGGAACCAGGCTCATTCCCTGCGATTTCATCGGCTTTTGCCAGACAGCCAACCCGCTCGGCTCACATCATGACATATTGATGGCGAACCTGTTTGCGCAGACCGAGGCGCTTGCCTTCGGCAAGACGGCGGATGAGGTCAGGAGTGAGGCAACATTAGAAAAACTGGTGGCGCACCGCGTTTTTGAGGGGAACAGGCCGACAAACACGATTCTTGCCGAGCAACTGACACCTGAGACGCTGGGAAGGCTGGTAGCGCTTTATGAGCACAGCGTGTTCACACAAGGCGCGATCTGGCAGATCGACTCTTTCGATCAGTGGGGCGTTGAGTTAGGGAAAGTACTGGCGATGAAGATCTTACCGGAGTTGAATCAGGTCGAAGAACCTGAGTTGCTGCATGACAGCTCTACTAATACGCTCATCCGGCACTACAAGAGCTTTAAATTGCATCAAACTTAGAAGTCATGCATGAAACCATCTAATCCACTCGTTTTGGCGATCAATGGCGGCTCGTCGAGCATCAAATTTGCGTTGTTCGATGCCGGTGACTCGCTCCGACGGATTCTGGAAGGCGTGGTTGAATGGATTGGATTGCCGGATGCCACTCTGCGGTTGAAAGGCCTGAACAAGGCGGACAACTTTTCGCGGTTGGTTATCCTACTGCATTCACGACGATTAATCATTCTATTTAAAAGGAGTATCAACTATGCCCAAACCCGAACTTACCCCGACCCCGGTACTGGATGCGAAATTGATTGTTGAGCAGAAGCCTCAACCCGTCGCCCCAGCGGAACGCTACCGAATGACAGCCGAAGCCGCCTATTTCAGTGCTGAAAAACGTGGTTTTGCAGACGGTGAGATGGTGAATGACTGGTTACAAGCCGAAGCCGAAATGGATTGCCTGCTTCAACAACAGGAACATGAACTGCCGGAGAAAAAGGCCTATCTGGAAAAACTGGAAGCATCTTATCGTGACTTGGATGCCAGACATGAAACCCTTAAAAAGGCAGCGCATGATGCAGGCACGGCAAAAACGGAGATACGTGAAGAAATTGAGGCACTTGCTGGCAAGCGAGCGGAGTTTGAACTCATATTAAAGGATCTGCGTCAGCACACGGGAGATACTTGGCAAGATTTGAAATTGATGGCCGAAAATGCCTGGAAGGAGCTGCAAGAGGCCTTTCATAGCATCGTCGCCCGCATGAAATAAACGGATTCTTTACCTTGTTCGGAGAGTGGAGAACGATATAAACCGGGGGCTGAAGTAATTATTTCACAATTTTGGCGGTCGTTTGCTAAAATTAGGCAACGATGACAAAAGAGATCAGTACCGAGGTTTAGCGGCTTCACGTAAGGATCCGCCAGATTAGTCCGATGATCTGGCGCCGACTCTTGGTGCATAGCGACAGTACGATCGCCGACCTGCATTTCAAACTGCAGATCGCCTTTGATTGGAGCAATGATCATTTGAATCGGTTTCGCTTACAAGGTCAGGATTATGTTATTTACGACGGCAGCATCAGTTTTAAACAAATCCCAATCAGGTCTGATTGATCGATTTCAAATTCCGCAAAAACGAGCGTTTCCTTTACGAGTGTGACCTCAGTGTCTGCTGGCAACACGGTGTTACCCCAACAACTGTCTTCGCCGGCTAGCCGAAGCAGACACATGCTTGCCGAATTGATCTCGCATCGCCAGCAGTCTGGTGAAATTCGAAATGACATTGAAGCGGAAGAAATTGCTCATTCTTTCCAGCGGATGATTTTTGGCACAACCCTCATTTGGTCACTAGCGCCAGATACAACCTAGAGGCAAACCTTAAGAAAATGACTGAAGTTTTTATCTGTGGCGTCCAGTCAAGGCAATGAATTTCAAGCCAACGTAATTGGCAACAGGAAAACACAATGACTCGTTACGTTTCAAAATCCCTGGCCATTTTGGCGACAATACTCGCAACATCGAACGCGGCATTCGCAGATTCCCCGCTTGCCTTCACCTTGTCAATGGATGAAGCAATTACCAAAGGGTTGCAGGCAAACGTAAACGTCTTAATGGCTGGAACAAGGATAGAAGAGGCGAACGGCAGCCGCGAAAGGCGTTTGTCGGCGTATCTTCCGCACGTACACATTGAGACACCAATTGCCTATCAGACTCGCAACCTGAAAGCTCAAGGCATTAGCTTTCCGAATACGCCATCAATTGTCGGGCCATTCACAAGTTATGATTTCAGAGTTTACGGCGACCAGACAATTTTAGATCTCCAGAGTTACCATAGCATCAAGGCCAGTGAAAAAGACCAGGCGGCCCGGAAAAATGATTACGAAGAGGCGCGAAGCCAGGTAATCCGGCAGGTAACGGACAATTACATTGTTGCTGAATATGCTGCGGCAAAGATGGAAACGGCAGAATCAGTAGTCAGAACATCAGAAGCACTCGAAAAGCTGGCCAAAAACCAGCGGAAAGTAGGCGTCGCTGATGGCCTTGATGTACTTCGCGCACAAGTGCAGCTTGCGAATGACCGGCAAAATCTTCTCGTTGCGAAAAATTCGTATCAGAAATCGCTGCTGGTTCTGGCAAGAAGTATCGGTGTAGACCTTGCCACCCGGCTCAGACTTTCTAACCGGCTTGTTTTCAAGAAGTTGGCAGCACCTCAGATTGAACAGGCGGTACAAGACGCCCTGGAAAGCCGCCCTGATTACCGGTCTCTGTTTTCGCAGCGGGAGTCACTGGAAGAACAGCTAAAGTCATCCCGTTCGCGGTATCTTCCCAAAATCATTGTGAGCGGCAATTACGGCGGGAGCGGTCAGGAAATCAGCGATATAGAACCATCATACATGATCCAGGCAAATCTCGTCATGACACTGTTCGATTTGGACAGGAAAGGTGAACGCCTGGAACTGGAGAGCCGGCTTAAGCGCTTGGGGCAACAAATAGCTGACCAACGGCTTGGTGTCGAACAGGACATCCGTGAAACTCTGCTCAATCTTGATTCGGCTGATGAGCAGGTCGTTGTTGCTGAAGACGGTCTTGAACTCGCAAAGAAGGAGTTGCAATTCGCAAGCGACCGCTTCAAGAACGGCGTGGTGAACAACATCGAAGTTGTAAAGGCGCAGGACTCTTTATCACGTGCCCTGGATAACAAATTAAACGCTCTTGCCCAACATACCGAGGCCAAAATTGCACTCGCGATGGCATTGGGAAATACTGAAAAGGTGTATCGACTTTTTCTGGGCATACAATAAATTTTAAATCGATGACCAGTCATTGCGAGAGGTAATACAGCCATGAAAAAGAAATTAGTACCATTAATTCTCCTTGCCGCAGCAGTTGCCGGGGCATCAGCGTATTACTTCATTGTCAAGAGCAGAAATCATCCTGATACTACCCTGAAGATTTCCGGCAACATCGAAGCCCATGAAAGCGTGGTCGGTTTCAAGGTCCTGGGACGCCTGACGGAACTGCCGATTGAGGAAGGTCAATGGGTGAAGGCAGGTGACCTGATTGCCAAACTTGACCAGTCCGACTATCGACAGCAGGTTGATATCGATGAGGCTACGGTCAACAGCCGGAAAGCCGAATTAAAACTCTCGTTGTCAGGCAACCGGATTCAGGAGAAAAAGTCAGCAGAACAATCGGTAATTGATGCTCAAGCAGCGCTCGAGCTTAATAAAGCGGATTTTCAACGCTATCAAACACTCTACAAGAAGGATGAGGTCTCAGCACAAATCAGGGATACGTATGCTACGAATTTTGAACGTGCCCAGGCCACTTATGAACGAGCCAGACAGAACTATAACATGGTAATGGAAGGTGCCCGTAAGGAACAGATTGCCATCAACCACGCCAATGTCAGCACCGCCCGCCAAGTTCTTGAATTGTCCAGAATACGGCTTGGGTACACCAGCTTGCTGGCTCCGACGTCCGGAGTGGTGCTCGTTCGACAAGCCGAGGTTGGCGAGATCATGGCTCCCGGCACCCCTGTTGTTACCATTGCCGACCTGGACCATCTCTGGCTGCGTGGATATATAAACGAGACCGACCTTGCGAAGGTCAAACTTGGCCAGTCAGCCACAGTAAAATGTGACTCCTATCCTGATAAGCGCTATAAGGGAAGAGTGTCTTTCATATCATCCCAGGCCGAATTCACTCCAAAAAGCATCGAAACGTTTAAAGAGCGCGTCACATTAGTCTACAGAATAAAAATTGACCTGGATAACCCGAACCATGAATTGAAGCCGGGAATGCCGGCAGATGTGTCCATTGAAATGATAGCCGCGAAATAAGATGACTGAACAATCTAACGCCATAGAAGCATCTGAGTTAACGAAGTCGTTTCCCGGCATTCTCGCGGTTGACCATTTAAGTTTTTCCGTCAAAAAAGGCGAAATTTTCGGTCTGGTCGGCCCTGACGGCGCAGGCAAGACCACCACGATGCGGATGCTGGCGGGGGTGCTGGCGCCCGACTCCGGCGGTGCGATCGTCTCCGGCTTCGACATCGTAAAAGCACCGGAATCCGCCAAGCACAGGGTAAGCTATATGCCCCAGCGCTTCGGCCTGTACGAAGAGTTGACCGTTGATGAGAACATCCGCTTTTATGCACAGATTTTCGGAGTAAAGGCGGCGGAGAAGGATATACGTTCCACTCAACTACTCGATGCTGCCGGGATGAGCGAATTCAGAAAGCGTGTGGCGGGGAAACTTTCCGGCGGCATGAAACAGAAACTGGGGTTAGTGTGTGCCCTGATTCATACCCCTGACCTGATTCTTCTCGATGAACCCACAAATGGCGTAGACCCGGTATCCCGCCGGGATTTCTGGCGTATTCTGTACTCTCTGCTCGACCAGGGAGTGACAATTCTCACCACAACCTCTTATCTCGACGAAGCCGAGCGCTGTCACCGGATTGCTCTCTTACATGAAGGTCGCATGCTCTTTTGTGATACTCCGGCACGCCTGAAAGAGAATATGCCCGGGGCGGTCCTTTCAGTTGTTACCGACAATCCTCGGGGCATTAGTGAACTGCTCGATGGTAATGACGGGATTTCAAGCATGATGATTGTCGGAGATGGACTTCATCTTGTTGTGAAAGATGCATCACGGATGATTTCTGAACTTCGTTCGATAATCACGTCGGCCAATGTACCGTTTGATTCAATTGAACAGGTTACTCCAACTGTGGAAGACCTGTTTGTCGAAGCGGTCAAGGGCAACACTAAAGGTAACGAGAAATGAACGGCCAATCACCTGCAGTCGTCGTTAAAGATCTGGTTAAGCGTTTCGGTGATTTTATTGCCGTTGATACCATCAGTCTGGAGGCTCATAAAGGCGAAATATTTGGATTCCTTGGGCCTAATGGCGCAGGGAAGTCGACAACAATCCGGATGCTCTGCGGACTGTTGCGCCCCACGTCCGGTCAAGCGTTCGTTTACGGGTTTGATGTGGCGACACAATCGGAACAGGTTCGGCAAAATATTGGGTACATGTCCCAGAAGTTCTCTCTCTACAACGACCTCACCGTTATTGAAAACCTTATTTTTTTTGCAGGTATGTACAGCGTAAAGAAGTCCGACCTTAAAGACCGCATTACTTGGGCAATAGATATGGCTGGACTGAACGGGCGTGAAAACTCTCTTGCCGGCACTCTGGCGGCGGGGTGGAAGCAGCGCCTCGCATTGGGCTGTGCAGTATTGCATCGGCCCCCGATACTGTTTCTGGACGAGCCGACCTCCGGAGTAGACCCGATATCACGTCGTCAGTTCTGGGAGATGATTCACAAGATGGCAGCTGATGGCGTGACCGTCTTTGTGACGACCCATTATATGGACGAGGCGGAATATTGTAACCGTCTGGTACTTATCTATCGAGGCAAAATAGTTGCTTCCGGTTCGCCTCTCGAACTGAAACTAAAATACATGGCCGGCGAACTGTTATTGGTCGAATGCGACGAGGTCGGCAAAGCGCTTGAGTTGCTCCAGACCGCTCCGGGGGTGGATGATGCCGCAATATTCGGCAATGCGCTCCATCTGGTTGTGCCAAAGGCTTCCGAGGCCATAAGCGGAGTGAAGAGCTATTTGTCCGAACATGGTGTCAACACAACCAGAATCGAACCTATTCGCCCCAGTCTGGAGGATGTCTTTGTATCCTTAACCAGCGTTCGCAATGGGCCGGAAACGGAGACATCAATTCAATGAACTGGAACCGACTGCTGGCTATGGCCGGCAAAGAAGTTATTCAGATCAAGCGTGACGCGCGCAGCATCGCTATTGTCATTGCCATGCCTCTGGTAATGATGCTGGCTTTCGGCTACGGGGTCAGCTTTGATACCAAGCATATTCCTGTCTACGTCTTCGACAGGGAAGGGAGTCAACAGAGTCAGGATTTCCTGAAACGGTTTCAGGCTTCAATATATTTCAACGTGGTTAAAGCAGTTGATAATTATCCTGCCCTTATTCGGGCAATTGATGGCGGACGCTGCCAGATCGGTATCGTAGTACCTCCCGATTTTTCAAAGAATTTGAACTCAGGGGAAACGGTACGCATACAGGCTTTGGTTGATGGTACAGACAGCAACAGCGCCAATCTTGGCATGAGCTACAGCCAGGTTGTCGTACAAGCCTATTCACAACATCTTCAGCTGCAATGGCTCCAACGCCAGGGACGGACAAATATTCAACCGCTTGTCACCGTTGATGCCAGAACCTGGTTCAACGAAAACCTCGAAAGCATGTCAACGATAGTTCCCGGTGTGGTGGCGCTTGTAATGGCAGTAGTCGGCACATTTCTGACATCGCTCACCATAGCCCGGGAGTGGGAACGGGGCACAATGGAGCAGCTTATCTCTACGCCGGTAACGCCAATGGAAATCATGTTCGGCAAACTCGTTCCCTATATGGCAATCGGTTTATTCGATACCTGTGTTTGTGCCGCAATGGGAGTATGGTGGTTCGGTGTCCCGTTTCGCGGTCATCTATCGGTATTCTTTCTCAGTTCAATCATGTTTCTGACCGTTGTACTATCAATGGGGTACTTCTTTTCGGTCGTTGCCAAAACCCAACTTGCCGCGAGCCAGATATCCTTGATCGCAACATTTTTGCCCGCATTCCTTCTCTCGGGATTCATGTACCCTATCGATCAAATGCCTGCAGTAATCCGGGTTATTACTCATATCGTACCGGCCCGCTACTATATGGCAATTCTCAGAAATGTTTTTCTTAAAGGGACATCCATCACTCTGATGTGGCAGGATTTCATGGCGCTGGCAATTTTTGCCACACTACTCGGTATCGCAGCTACGCGGGTATTCAAGAAAAGGCTCGACTAAAAGGGATATGCGATGATTGGTCGTTTACGTCATATGTTGATCAAGGAGTTTATCCAGGTTTTTCGTGACAAGCGAGCCAGGTTTTTCCTGTTCGGCCCTCCCATTATCCAGATGCTGGTTTTCGGTTACGCGGCAACACTTGAAATCAGGCATGTCCCCACCGCAATCGTTGACTATGACAACAGCCAGGTAAGCCGGGATCTGATTTCCCGGTTTGAAGGCAGCCGCTATTTTGATATCCGTGCGCGTTTAGCGAACCGACGGCAGATTCCGGATATGATTGAACGGGGCGATGTTATGATGGCAATCCAAATCAACTCTGGTTTCGCTGAGAATGTGCGCAAAGGCCAAACGGCTCATATCCAGGTAATTGTGGACAGCTCCAATTCAAACACCGCGCTGATAGGACTTGGGTATGTTAACGAGGTCACCAGTAACTTTTCCCGTAAATACCAACTTGAATCAATGCAGCGCACTTCACCCCTCGCCATTGCGCATATGCCCAAAATTGTTTTAGACAATCGGCCCTGGTACAATACGGACATGAGCAGTCAGTGGTTCTTCGTGCCGGGCGTAATCGGCAATCTCGTACTGGTCATTGTGGTGACGTTAACAGCTTTTGCCGTGGTCAGAGAACGGGAAATCGGCACACTGGAACAGATTATGGTTACACCCATACGACGAACGGAATTCATCTTGGGGAAGACTATCCCGTTTTTCATCATCGGTTTGTTTGATGCTGCGCTCATATCTGCTGTCGGCACACTCTGGTTCCGTGTGCCATTGCGAGGCAGCATAGCGGTATTGGCGTTAGGTACGGTGCTATTCCTGCTCTGCGTGCTCGGCATTGGCCTTTTTATTTCGACTGTTTCAAATACGCAACAGCAGGCCATGGTGACATCATTTTTCTTTATCATGCCTTCAATAACATTCTCTGGATTCGGCTCTCCAATCAGCAGTATGCCCGAATTTTTCCAATATTTAACATATATTAATCCGTTGAGGTATTTTCAGATAGTTCTGAGGAGTGTCTATCTCAAGGGAGTGGGGCTTGATGTCCTGTGGCCGCAGATGGCTGCGATGGCGGTAATCGGGTTATTTATGCTCACGGTTAGCGTTTTGCGCTTCCATAAATCGCTTGAATGAACCAGTTCGCAGAGCTGATGAGAACAGGGTGTGAAGCATGTCGTCTCGCTGCAGCCATATTTTAAGAATTGGCGGCACCATATGAAGTTCGAGGATCCAATCGTGCGGACATCATGTCGAGGTTGCCAAACGATAGCTTATTCAACTGCCGGAACTGTCCAACCGCTGGGGGAAAACTCCGGGCATCCATATAAACGAGCTTCGAACTCGACATAAATTCACGCTTGGCGCTTCAGAAATCCCAGATGCAACTTGGTTGAAGGTTCTACCCCTTCAAGTGGTGGAAGCTGTAAAAAATGAGTACAGATTGACATTGAACACAAAGCGGTTATGCTTTACCAATGTTCAGTTTTCCTGGATAAATCAAAAGGTAGGAGTGGTCAAGCAAATGGCAAAAGGAAAGGTAAAGTGGTTCAATGACAGCAAGGGTTTCGGTTTTCTGGAGCAGGACGGCAGCGAAGATGTCTTCTGTCATTTTTCTGCAATAAGCGGTGACGGTTTTAAGTCTCTGCAAGAAGGGGATAGTGTTGAATTCGAAGTGGTGAAAGGTCCGAAAGGACTTCAGGCCGCAGACGTAAGGAAAATATAACTTCACACATCAATCACAGAGCCTCTGAGAATTCGGAGGCTCTTATACATTCAACTTAATCCAGCAACCCCGTTTCCTGACTTTTCCGGGCATTCGAGGTGCTGTCAATCAGATTGTGTAAATGACTTGTTATCGGGTTACTGAAGTTCGATGAGTTTTGAGATCAACTGACGGTTTGCGGACCTGCGAGGAGATAGTTATGGACAGCGCATCGCCAACGCCGGGTGAACGATGGGAATCCACTCGCAGGCAGTTTATGAAGGTTTTAACCTTCATTCTAGGTACGGTAATGGCCGCCGTGCTTGCCGTGCCTTTTGTTTCTTCGCTGTTCGGCCCGGCGTTGAGAAGGAAGAACGTTCATTGGACCAGAGTCGGAAAACTCCCGGTTCTCGGTTCGGGACATCCGACCAAAATTTCTTTTACCGACATGGTAGAGGATGCCTATCTCCGTGAGAACGTCACCCGCGATGTCTGGATTGTGAAGCTACCTTCCGGCGGATTGACGGCATTCTCCCCCATATGTCCCCACCTAGGCTGCCACTATAACTGGGATGCTGCCAGTGGGCATTTTGTCTGCCCATGCCACGGCAGTGTCTTTGCTCTCGACGGCGCCGTGCTCGGAGGACCGACTCCCCGACCGCTCGACACACTTCCCGTCAAAATCGAGAACGGTGAACTCTACATAGGGTGGGAGCGTTTCGAACCCGGTATCTCCCGGAAAATACGTGTTTAGGAGGGGAATCGTATGCTGACCCGCCTGGGAAAATGGATCAACAAGCGTTGGCCACTTTCCGACCTGATTAGACTGGGCCTGGAAGAGGAAATTCTCGGGGGAAGTAGCTACGCCTATGTCTTCGGCAGCCTCCTCCTGTTCACATTCGCCATACAGGCGGCAACCGGGGTTTGGCAACTTTTCTATTACGTGCCCACGGTACAGCATGCCTACGACAGCGTCAATTACCTGCGCACCGAAGTACCCTTCGGGTGGCTGATCCACGGTCTCCACTACTGGGGTGCCAACGCCATGGTTATTCTGTTGTTGTGCCACGCCATCAGGGTTTTTACCTGGGCGGCGTACAAGAACCCCCGGGAGTTGACCTGGCTGGCAGGAGTGGGACTTTTTCTCATAACCCTTGCAATGAGCTTCACCGGCGCTCCTCTACCGTGGGATGAACGAGGTTACTGGGCAACCGAGGTGGGAACGAGCATCGCCGGCACGGTCCCATTTATCGGCAATCTGACCAAGCAGTTGATGCGTGGTGGAGAGACGATGGGGCAGCTCGCACTTTCCCGAATGTTCGTGCTCCACATTGCTATAATTCCGGGAGCCCTTTTCGCCATGGTCGGAATCCATCTTGTAGCGTTCCGCCGGAACGGCAGCGTCGGTCCCTGGGACGAGGCAAAACGTGCCCGGAAAGGTCAATTTTGGCCGGATCAGCTTTTCAAGGACACGCTCTCCTGCACAATACTCTTCATTATTCTAATAGCACTGGTTGTACTGGCCCCCCCTCCTTTTGCCGGACCGGCCGATCCGCTCGACACGTTGTATACTCCAAAACCGGAATGGAATTTCCTCTTCCTGTATGAGTCTCTAAAATTTTTCCCCGGCAAACTTGAGCCCGTTGGCACGGTAGGGATTCCCGCACTGGGGATTCTCGTACTGGTGCTGCTGCCGTTTTTCGATCGAAAAGCGGAGCATTCCCCCGGACGTCGTCTCCGTGCCATGTCGCTCGGTGCGCTTGCCATATTGGGGCTGATCGTGCTGACCATTGTTGGTTACTACAGCAAGCCGGGCGCCGGGCAGAAAAAGGGTGAGACTTCCCCGGCAGCATCAATCGCTCAGACGAAGAATATCTCCATGGGCAGGACGCTATTCCAATCACAGGGGTGCGCAGGCTGCCACAGAGTAAACGGCAGCGGCGGCAATGTCGGGCCTAACCTCTCCGGTGAGGGAATGAAAGGCCGGTCCATGAAGTGGCTTCGGACGCAGCTCCGCTCGCCTAAAGCCCATGATCCGCAATCGGTCATGCCTGCATTTTCCGCACTGGCCGCACAACAGATCGACCAACTTGCCGACTATCTTCTGAGCCTGAAAAGCGAAAGCGCACCAGCCGTCGGCGGGGCATCTTCCGGTGCCACTGCTGGTTCTTCCGCCGCTGCCGCCAATGTGGCTGCTCGGGTACCGGGGAAAGCGGCTTTCATTATCGGGAGTGCCGAACACGGCGCTCTTCTGTTCGAAAAGAACTGCGTTAAGTGTCATGGTCCCCGTGGAACTGATCATGTTTCCAACCCCGGTTCGACGGATTTGATGGTGCCGGCATTAAACCCAATCGACCGGAGTCTTTACAATATCTCTCCGAAGCTCTTCGCGACCACTATCGACCTGATCATCCAGCATGGCTCGCACCCGGCCGGTCCCCATCCCGTGCTGCACATGCCAGCTTTCGGCGATACCCAGTCACTTACCCAGGAGGAAATATCCGATCTTGAAGCCTACATACTCAACCTGAACGGCGTGAACAGAGGAGAGATCACCCATCCCGGATTACAGCCTAGAATATTTCTTGGTGCCGTGGCAGGGATTTTTGCGCTCGTTATGGTAGCGGCACTCGGCATGTATTTCCTGAGGAAGAGCAGCGGCACAGGGAAGAAAAACTCCTGAGTTTGGTGCAATGAGTGTCTATGGCTACACGATCAACAAAACCGAGGGCAAGCCCGAGGCTAAAGCCAAAGCCCCGTCCGATTTGACGCCGCAACTCGTAAAGCGAGTCCATCAACTCTACGAGGACCTGGGGCGCCAAGAGGTTCAAGCCATTGAGGAATTGGAGAGGGCGGAGCGCGACAATCTGGCAGATGAAAAAAAAGCCGATGCCAAGCCTGAAGACAAAGCGAAACCTGAGGAAGAGGCGTAACCATGATTCCGCACTGGCTCCACCTCGTCTCCATTTTTGCGCTGGTTCTCGGCTTCATTTCTGCCGGGGTGATCATGATTGACGAGATGCGTCATCCGCAACACATGTGGATTATGAGCGTCGTCTGGCCGGTCGTGGCATTGTTCGGAACGATGCTTACGGTCTGGGCCTATTTTCGCTATGGACGGCGCGCAACCATGGAGGCGGTCATGAACGCGAAAACCGAAGCGCGCGAGCCGGCGGACAAGAGCGCGACGCCATTTCCCGTGATGGTCGGCAAGGCCACGCTCCATTGCGGCAGCTTGCAATGCTGTGCGGCTTTCTAACCAGCTACCCGGTCAACTGGTGGCTGCTCCGCTCTGGCATCAAAGAGATGATGTGAGGTTCATGAGAAAAATGGGAGAGATTAACCCGATAGATAAACAGACTCGAATACTGCCGCTGATCTGGTCGAAACGATGCAGCAAAGAACTGGGGGCTGTATGAGCGTGTTTCGCAATACCGGGCATAAAAAGGCACAGCAGGAACGCATGGTTCGACAGCAGCTGTCTCCTGACTTCCTGGATCCGGCGTACGAGTGGCGTCGCCTTTTTGCCGAGGCTTGGGGTACGTTCCTGCTGGTACTTGTTGCTGCCGGCGGCGGGGTAGTTGCCGCCAAAAGCGGTGGTGCTGTCACCTTGGGAATGATTGTGGTCGCGCCCGGGCTCATGGTGATGGCGATCATCTACTTCATGGGCACGGTGAGCGGGGCGCACTTGAACCCAGCCGTCACCTTGGCATTTGCCGTGCGGGGCAATTTCCCCTGGGGCCGGGTGCCGGGCTACGTTATGGCGCAGATGATCGGCGCCATCGCGGCGACGCTGTTCCTGCGGGCCATGTTTGCCACTGTCGGCGCGCTGGGTGCCACTGTGCCGGGCCTTGGCGTCAGCAGCGCAGCAGCACTGGCAATGGAGGTGGTGTTGACCGCCGGGCTGATGAATACGATCCTGGGTACGGCCTCGGGGGCGCGCAACATCGGCGCCAACGGCGCCATTGCAGTGGGTGGCTATATTGCTTTGGCGGGTCTTTGGGCGGCACCCATCAGCGGCGCCTCGATGAACCCGGCGCGGTCATTGGCGCCGGACTTAATACGTGGCGACCTTGGCACTGCGTGGATCTATATGGCGGGACCAGTCTTGGGCGCGCTGGTAGCCGTAGGTTTCGAGTGGATCCTGAGGGGCAAGCCCACTACTGCCGGCACGATTGCGGCGGAAGGCACCCTCGGCGCCGATGATCCGACGCGGGCAGGTGATTAGAACCAGGAGGTTTGGAGCGGTTCAGCCATCAATGTGCGAGCAATGCGTATCGGATTTTGATCAAGTCAAAAAAGCCGATCCAAAACCTGAACCCAAGACACCGACCGATTTGACCCCTGGGCTGACCGGTTAATTTATCCCAAATACTCCTTGATGCGCTCAATGAACTAAAGATGGAATATCCCAAGATCACGGAAAAACGTCGGCAGGAATTAAAAGCAATACGTAGTCAGCTAGAGTGAAAAAACATGACAGTTAGCCCCTTTGCAGGTAAACCTGCAGACTCATCAATGCTGGTGAACGTACCCAGGCTTGTCTCAGCCTACTATACAGAAGTGCCTGATCCTTCGGTCCCGGCGCAGCGGGTGGCGTTCGGCACATCTGGACATCGAGGTTCCGCTTTTGATACGTCATTCAATGAATGGCATGTCCTCGCCATCAGTCAGGCCATTTGCCTGTACCGGCAGCAGAAGCAGATCGATGGCCCACTGTATCTGGGCATGGACACCCATGCGCTCTCGGTGCCGGCTTTTGCCAGCGCGCTTGAGGTGCTGGCGGCAAACGGGGTGGAAGTCATGATCTCGAAGGGTGATGAATTTACCCCGACCCCGGTCGTTTCCCACGCAATTCTCACCTATAACCGAGGTCGCACGTCCGGACTCGCCGACGGCATCGTTATCACGCCTTCACACAATCCGCCCAAGGATGGCGGTTTCAAATACAATCCTCCTCACGGCGGGCCGGCGGAATCCGCAGTCACTGTCTGGATCGAGGCGAAGGCAAACGAGTTTCTCGAAAATTGCCTTTCGGGTTTGAAAAGGATTTCTTTCGAGAATGCTCTTCGCGCCCCCACGACGCACCGGCATGACTATCTCAATGCCTACATTGCCGACCTTGCCAACGTGATAGACATGGATGTTATTCGAAACGTGCAGATCAGGATGGGAGTCGATCCGCTTGGCGGCGCAGGGGTCCACTTTTGGGGACCTATTGCTGATCGTTACGGGTTGAACCTTACGGTCGTAAATGAAACTGTCGATCCAACCTTTCGCTTCATGACGGTCGATTGGGACGGTCAGATACGTATGGACCCATCCTCTCCCTATGCGATGCAGAGCTTAATCGGACTGAAGGATCGCTTCGAGATCGCCTTCGCCTGTGACACCGACCACGACCGGCACGGAATCGTCACTCGAAGTGAAGGCTTGCTTCCGCCCAATCATTACCTTTCCGTCGCCATCTTCTACCTCTTTCAACACCGACCAGAGTGGCGCAAGGAAGCTGCGATAGGCAAGACGGTGGTGAGCAGCCGGATGATTGATATGGTTGCCGCGAAGCTTGGTAGGAAACTCTATGAGGTGCCGGTTGGCTTCAAGTGGTTCGCCGATGGCTTGCGCGACGGCTCACTTGGCTTCGGAGGCGAAGAAAGCGCAGGAGCTTCCTTTGTTCGTCTGGATGGCAGCGTCTGGACGACGGACAAAGATGGCATTGTTCCGGCTTTGCTGGCGGCGGAAATCACAGCCCGGATGGGTCGCGACCCCGGCGAAATCTACCGCGAGCTCACGCGCAAGTTTGGTGAGCCGTCCTATGACCGGGTTGATACGCCGGCAACACCGGAGCAAAAGGAACTGTTGGCGAAACTTTCTCCCCGGCAGATTAAGTTCACCGAACTGGCGGGCGAAAAAATCCAGACTATCCTCACCCACGCGCCGGGCAACGGCGCGCCCATCGGGGGGGTGAAAGTAATAACCGAAAACGGATGGTTTGCTGCGCGACCGTCAGGAACCGAGAATATTTACAAGATTTATGGGGAAAGCTTCCGGGGAGTGGATCATCTTCGGTCCATCCTGAAGGAAGCGCAGACGATCGTCAACAATGCTCTGACTGAGGAGCCACGACGGAGAGGGCTTGCAAGCAATACATATTTGGAGGAGAAACTTTGAGCAGCAGGGAACTAACCGCTGAGGCTGAGTTGGAAAAGCTTCAGCACCAATCATTCAGCTACTTTCTGAATGAGACGAACCCAGTCAATGGGCTGGTGATCGACAAGACCGCATACGGGGTTGGCGATTCCTCTTGAAGAGGCACATATACTATGGCAGCGATAGAACCGGTACAATTTGCCGCATCAATCCTTTCCGCGGATTTCTGCCGATTGGGAGAACAGGTCGAAGAGGCACTGAAGGCCGGCATCAGGCTTATCCACGTCGACGTTATGGATGGCCTGTTCGTACCAAATCTGAGTATGGGTCCGAATATTGTAAAAGCACTACAACCTCTAAAGAATAAATACGGCGCACAGATTCACGCACATCTTATGATCATCGATCCTGACCGGTATATCACCAACTTCGTGCAAGCCGGCGCAGATGGCATAATAGTCCACATTGAAGCTTGTCCACACCTGTTACAGACGATCCGTAACATCCGTTCGCTTGGCGCCCGGACCGGCGTTGCCCTTAATCCGGCAACTCCCCTGATAATGTTGGAAGAGATTCTGGCAGAAGTAGATTTCACCCTGATAATGTCAGTCGAACCGGGATTCGGCGGCCAGGAGTTTATCCAGACAAGCCTGGACAAGATAGCGCGCCTGCATAAACTGCTCTTCCACCACCACCTTGAACATGTCAAAATTGCGGTTGACGGCGGAATCCACCTTCCAATTGCCGCTTCAATCGTTAAAGCTGGTGCTCACACTCTTGTCGTTGGGTCGGAGATATTCAACTCTCGAGCTTCGGTCAGTAAAAACTTTCAGGCACTTTGCACAGAGTTCATAAACAGCAGATAATCAACGTGCCGTTCTTCTCTTCAGTCAAATAATTTGTCATCTTCCTTGCTTTGCTTAGAATCTGAAATATTCGCCATCTTCAAATTCTTTTATAGCGGGCCAGATTGTTTTAGTTTTTCGAAATAGCGGCCGTTACACGCAAGAATCAATGGTCGGATTCCTTCGGAATTTGCAGGTTGTTATTGGCGAACTCAACCATATTACCCACATGCCCGCAGCATAAAAAACATCTTTCGGCAAAAATGCTATTAATATTTTATTGAAAATTGATGAATAGTTATGTTATAAACTTTTTTTGCTAAACAGCTGGTTACAGAGAGCCTGGGAATCAAGCTTGGTCACGAGGAATTCACTCTTTAACTAATCATGCTGTAAGCAAAAAATAGGGGCAAAGTCACATATTGGGGCGTCGCCAAGCGGTAAGGCACTGGATTTTGATTCCAGCATTCCCAGGTTCGATCCCTGGCGCCCCAGCCCCCTGTGCATTTCATTTCGATCCTTGAAGCCCTGCTCCCTATATATTTTATAATACGCATTTAGCTACACCCTTCCCAGTCCCTTAATCAACCTGTCGGCCTCCACACAATAGTTGCGAAGTAATCTTTTTGGTTTTGGGATTTGCCACACTTGCCGCTCTATCTACTGTAACTGACCCATTGATTACTAAAGATAAATTGGCAAAATGAGTTGTTTTATAAAAGAATATTTGCTACAAAAATATAAAAGATATGCCAACAGGAGGTAAGTAATGGAAGGAATTGCAGGTATGGATTTAAGTGTTATGTTAGGGATGGTTGGAGGAATTCTAAAAGGACTTTCTGATGAACAACTGGCTCAAGCCATCGAGATGATCAAGGCAGAACAGGCATCTCGTTTAAAATAGGTTTTATGCAATTAAGGAACAAAATAACAAATGATTGCCGTAATCTGTAATGGGTCACGGCTTTTTTTGAAAGTACGTGTCGTTTTAGTTTCGCCTCCATCTTATAGCTGTACTGCGTTTCTAACATAGAACTACTTCATCCGGCGTATCCGCACTTCAATATCACGGTTTCCCTTTAGCAAGGTAACTAGCCGAGTAGTGTCTGTCTTGCCAAAATGGTAAGGATATCGCCACGGGCATTAGAGGTATAATCGCCTGAATGGCCAGCTCGGCTGCCTTTGATCACTCACTAGTCGCAGCTAGTCTCAATTGTTGGCTGCACTGACATTCCAACACGCAATTGCTGGCTGGCTGCTTGGCCAGGGTTGATACTGATGCGAACTGGGACGCGCTGAACCACCTTGGTGAAATTGCCCGTGGCGTTTTGTGGCGCTACGGGAGCAAAAGAAGCTCCACTGGCTGATGCCAAGCTGGCAACTCTCCCCAAAAGTATGACGCCGGGTAGCGTATCAATGCTGATCGTTACGGACTGACCAGGATGGATGTGGGCAAGTTGGGTTTCACGAATGTTCGCCTCGATATACACTTTATCCAATGGAACCAACGCAAGAAGCGGCGAACCAACGTTGACGAATGCTACTTGCCGAAGAGAACGGTGTGATATCGTACCGTCAATCGGCGCTGTAATGCGGGTGTAGGAAAGATTTAATTTAGCAGCAGCCAGAGCTGCCTGTGAACGGTCCCGCGCACTTTCAGCTTTTTTTAGATCAGCATCAAGAATTGATACTTGCAACCGAGCACTATCTACTCCAGCCTTATCGCGATCAAGCGCAGCCAACTGCACTTGCAACTGGGCATCAGACTGCTGAGCTTCTTGTTGAGTACCCGACAAACTACCACCTAAAACATAAACGGACACTTACCTCGGTAAATGTCCGTTTACTATACCTGAAACATTGACAGTGCCAACTATGATGATTACCTCTGCGTATCTACATCATACCACCACCCATAGGAGTTATCGGCGTGGTGGTTCCAGAGGTATTATTCCAGAAATATCGGCTACTCGTCATGTTACGGAACGTCGACGAGTAGTTAATGAAGCTGCCTGACGTTGAAATTGACCCCAAATGGTCATGCATTGAGGTCATCATGGTTGTCATAAACGTACTATGCTCGTCCAGGTGATGTTCGGTATTTGCTGCAATTCCCGACATGTTGGCGTTGATTATCCCCATCATATCATGGTAGCGGTTAGCATTCACGTTGCCACCTGGCATGACCAGCGCTGACTGTCCAGCAATCAAGTCAACCATCTGCTGGGCGATGGTGTGCATCTCTTGGTGATGGGTTGCATTCACTCCAGACTGAGATCCAGCTACATAGTCCGACATCATGTCAAAACCGGCAGGCAAGTTCATCTGGTTCCGGAGTTGGGTAGTTGCATCGTTTAAGTGCATACCCGGATTTGCATGCATTTTTTCCCAGACAAGAGTAGACATTGGGCTGATAAATCCTGTAGAACCCGCTGGTGCACACAACACATAACTGTTCGTGACGGCAGTATTGGTATCCTTGTCTATGGTTACCCCAGCAATAGCATGAACAACCATCGGGTACATCGCAGCATCTGCGGCTGATGCCGTCATATTGTATGCACCGTTGCCATCCGTTGTCGTCTTTGGTTCACCGCTATCCCATTGATAGTTGCCGTTCTTGTCGAGGAAAACCTCTGCTCCACTGAGATAACCATCAGCAACTTTTCCGCTAATTGTATTACTTGTTGGGATGACACCGCTCCCGCCATCGCTTCCGCCGCCGCAGCCTGCTATTATGCCGACTGAAATAATACATAGTATTACTGATACCTGTTTTTTCATGGTGATATCTCCTTGTTGGATTTACTCTATTTTTGCAGTGGTGGTTGAGTTGCCATAATTCTGATATTGATTTTGAAAATGACAGCGCGACTTTGAGTAAAAAGTACATCATCCGCCGACCATCCAGCTCTTATTTGTTTGAATCCCTCCCCTCTTGCCCAATAGGCGGTTGACATAATCCGGCAAGGTTGCCCAAAAACTTCAATGCATGTGGGACAACGTCGTTGTCATAGTGTCACTGAGATCCGTCATTTCAGTGTGATTGTCTGGTGCACAGACTGTCGACATGTTGGTGTAGATAGTTCCCATCATGGTGCGATAGAGATTGACGTCAACGATTATTGACGAGCCGTCCATACCCATTACATGCCCCATCTGGTTTCCCATAAGAGTAGCCATGTTCTGTGCGTCGTAGTGCATAACTGTATGATTGGAAACAATGTAATTCGCAGTTATATCCGTTCCGGCAGGCAGTCCCATCTGAGTCCTCAAAGCGTCCGCGGCTTGTAACACAGTGGTGTATCTTCCCGTTTCCATCAATTCACGGAGTTGTGATGATATGGGGCTGATGAAGTTGTCGCTGACCGAACCGCTGACATTTTCTTTCGGCATACTGAGGACATAGCTGTTTAGAACTTTTTGATTGGTGTCTTTGTCGATGGTGACGTCTTTGATAATCAGAGCAACAATGGGGTGCTTGCCAATATCTGCAGGGTCAACATTCAGCTTATATGTGCCATTTAAGTCCGTTGTAGTGGATGGTTCGCCCGCATCTAATTGGTAGTTGCCGTTCCGATCAAGGAATACGGTCGCGTTTACGAGATATCCATCAGCAACTGTACCGGATACTGTCTTCGCTAATGTACCCGTACCACCCGTACCGACCCCGGCGGTTGAATCAAATCCACCACCCGAGCCACATCCTGTGATGATGGCAGCGCTGAAAAGACATATGGCAATTAACCGCCACGAAGACCAATTGTTTTGTAAATAGCTAGTTTTCATTTATATTTTCCTTTGGTGCCGTTTTGCGAAAACGGCGGGCAACTCTAACTTTTTGTGGTGCCTTAGCATCTGTTGTAGTATCGGCGAAAGTGTAAAGTCCGATGCGAACACGCTGGTCCTGTGCGCGACCGGCAAGTTTATCAGCCTCAATAAGTGCCGTGATGGTAGGCACCATGTTTTCACGAAGTTCATTCCAGTGGGCTATGAAAAGCGGCCGTAACGTTTCTATTGACTCTGTAGATAATTCGTCTGCAAAGACAGCCTGTTCGAGGTGCCTGTTGCCATCGTGTAAAACGTTGGCGATGGCTGCATTGAGGTGATCTCCGACATTGTCGCACAAGAAATTGAGCATTTGCTGGGAATCACCTCTTGGAACAAAATCATTGCGGGTGATAGCAACGCGGTCGAGGTCTTTGTCATAGCTGACAATGTCTAAACGGAGCAGCTCATCGAGCAGGCTGCGGTGGTGGACATCCCGAGTAACCGACTGAGCAAGAGCTTCGAAGCTCGGCGCAGGTCCTAAACGATTTAGCATGTTTGACTCACCATCTTGGTCAAGATAAGAATGGTCTGTCATCCAGCGTGCGAGTACTTCGGCAGCAAGCGGTTGTTTGGTCGCTCTCTCAGGTGTTTCTAATTTGGCCAACCGCGTAACCTCACGACGGTTGATACCTGTAACAGTGCTAATACGGCTGACCATGCCGTGCTCTGGCCCACCCGGCTGTAATGCATTCGCTTCTTGCACAAAAGCCCGCTTTAGGACCTCTTCGGCAGTAGAGAACGTAATGCCGTTTGCAAGACAAAGATGAGCCAACGGGGCCAGCAGCCGGTTAAGTGTCCTGAATAAGGCCGTGTCAGAGTTTATGCAATTGGCTGATGCATCTGATTTTGTAGTTATGCTGTCCGGCATGATTAGCATACCCTGGAAATGGAATAATATTAAATGGGAATTTTGCACATTTAATATTATTTGTCAATGCATTTTCGATAGACGTCCAAAAGCCTCAGCAATGGCTCGCTACGTGAACCTGCACAAGGTGGTCTCTTCAGTAGGGGTTATATGCTGTTGTTTGTGTTATTAATGGCAGGGGTAGTAGATTGATTTATCATCGGCTATAATTGGACAGTCCTGATTCGGGCTCAAGGCAGAACAAAAGCCAGCGAAACAACCAAGTGGGCAGGTTTATAATGTATTCAGGCCAATTCTTAGCAACCCTTTCTGCAGCGCTTTTCGGTATTTCTCCTGTACTCTGCAAACTGGTGATTGGGGAGATGTCACCTGCCCTCTTGGCAGGTCTTCTTTATCTCGGCTCGGGAATCGGTTTGCAAATTCTGTTGTTGTTTCAGGGGAAAAATTCCGTTGCTGAGTTAAGGAGATTACCTTCCAAGCTCCGTCTTGCGTTGATTGGCTCGGTGATATCAGGCGGCATCGTAGCGCCGCTGTTGCTTGTCTATGGCATTAAATTCGGCACGGCTTCTGAGGTATCACTCCTACTGAATTTTGAAACGGTTGCAACCACTCTCATTGCATGGTTGTTGTTCAAAGAACAGGTAGGAGTTGGCGTCTGGAGTGGAAAGGCTTTTATCCTCTTTGGTTCCCTCTTAGTTATTATCAAGTCAGAGGGTGCTCTCACCTTTTCCATTGCCGGGTTGATGGTAATTATGGCCTGCGTTTTCTGGGGAATCGACAATAATCTTACTCGTGATATTGAAGAAATGTCGGCAACAGTACTTGCAAGCATCAAGGGACTATTCGCGGGAACTTTCAACATTGTGTTGGCGTCCATTTTCTTCAGCGGGACCGCAACAACTTTCCAGGTCATGAGTTCTCTCCTGGTTGGTGCAGTTAGTTATGGCTTGAGTCTGGTTTGTTTTATCGAAGCACTCCGCAGGATAGGTTCTTCAAGAACGAGTACCTATTTTGCCATCGGTCCATTCATCGGGACTTTGCTCGCCTTCATCCTGCTTGGCGAACGACCACCAATGATATTCTGGGTGGCGGCTGTATGCATGTTAGCGGGAATAATCTTTCTTTACCGCGAAATGCATAGCCATCTTCATGAGCACACGATGCGCACTCATTGTCATTCTCATATTCACGACGAACACCATCGGCATAAGCATGTGGACAACAGCATAACAGTGCCACACGAGCACCAACATATTCACGAGCCTATCATCCATTCGCACGCTCATTGGCCTGATATCCATCACCGGCATCAACATTAAATTGCACCTAATAAGGTGTTGTATGGAGTTTTATACGAGCAATGTCATCGTGCCATACCTTGATGGGTATTTGACTGATGACTAGAGTGGCTTCTCCATACGATTATCTGCTGGCTGCCCTAGGCGCCTGCACCGGCATGACGTTTCAGATGTATACATGCAGCAAGGAGTGGCAGCTGAAGGACGTGGTAGTGCGTCTCTCTCATCAAAAGGTCCACGCCAAAGACTGCCACGACTGCGATAAGAAGGACCGCTAGATTGAAAGTATCGAGCGGGAGTTGGAGTTGCATGGTGAGTTGGAAGAGGCACAACGGCAGCACTTGCTGGAGATCGCCGGGCGGTGCCCGGTGCACCGCACCCTGACAGGAGAGGTGCGGATTGCGACCGTCTTGCGGCCGGTGTTAGTATACCAAAGGATAAACGGCCAATGAGGGCAAGTAATATCGGGGGATCTTGGCAGAAGTGGATTCATGAATGAACCTTTCTCGTGTACACTTGCCACTATCGGGCTTTATGCCAATATCAAGCCGTAATCGGATAAATATATGTGCGGACGATTTGTAGCAGACATACCAGCGGATGAACTGAAAAAATATTCGCTCTGATCGAGACCCCTCAGCTGGAGCCGCGCTTCAACGTCGCCCCGACCCAGCAGGTTGCCGTAGTCCGCAACGACGTCGATCGCAACCGCATCGATCTGCTGAGGTGGGGTTTTGTGCCCAGTTGGTCCAAGGATCTGAGCTTCGGCAGCCATCTGATCAACGCCCGTGCCGAGAGCGTCGCCGAGAAGCCCGCGTTCCGCCATGCCATCAAGTACCGCCGCTGCATTATTCCAGCCTCCGGTTTTTACGAATGGGAGCACATCGGCGACAAGAAGCAACCCTACTACATCCAGTTGGCGGACCAATCACCCATGTTCCTTGCCGGAGTGTGGGAATCATGGAACCTGCATTCCCGGTTTATTGTAACGAGGCAGGCGGAAGGACACCCATTGCCTC
>JABBNX010000188.1 GCA_019352135.1 Pseudomonadota bacterium | reverse complement strand
GTCAATCTTGACCGACGCAACCTGCCCCTCGTCGACAAAACCGATATCTTTGTTTTCCAGCATCGCCTCGACTTCAATCGTATCTTCCCTGGGGACAATCTTCATCAATGGCTGGGCAGCGGCTACCACGCCACCAACCGTAAACACCGTTAACTGCTGCACTGTCCCGTCAACCGGCGAGGTAAGCCTGAGCAATTTGCTGTGGGCTGCGTTCCTCAAGGCGTCCTGTCGGGACGCACCAAGAACCCTGTCGGCGTCAGCCTCCCCGTCATAGGCAACACGCTTTGTTTCGGCAATCAGGGCTGCCCGTTGATTTTTTGCATCGTTCAGTTGACCTTCAAGATCGACCCGTGCCTGCTCTTTTTCCAGATATGCATGTATGGGCACATCATGGTTCCTGGACAATTCCTTGTAATCATCAGCCTGTTGCGTAATCAACGGCAAGGCTTCAGAATAGCGGGCTATTGCACCGTCCGTACGCTGGAGCTTGGTTATGAAATCCCGATATTGACTTTGCAGATGCCCCTGGGTCTCCAGCAGCTTCTGTTTGGAAATGCCTGCAATGGTCGGAAGCTGAGGCGGCCTGTGACTCTCAATGGCCGAAATCATGGCCTTGGATCGGGCGATCTGGAGCGATGCCTCAGTCGAATTGCTCTCAGCCTTGTCATGCTCAGCATCTGACGCACTGGCATCCAGCTCGATCAGCAGATCGCCTTTTTTGACGGCCTGTCCTTCCACAACATGCAGCGCCTTGACGCTGGCAGTTTCAACAGCAGCGATGGTTTTTGTCCGGTCGTGTGGTATGACTTCTCCGGTGGCATTGACCACGATATCCATCCGGCCAAACACCGCCCAGCCGACCAGGAAGACGATTAACAGCACAAGCACCTTCGCCGTCACCCGAAGGGTCGGGGAGACCGGTGTTTCCTGAATCTCCAGGGCCGCCGGAAGAAATTCCGCTTCCTGTTCCTTGAACAGGTTGCCACCGAGTTGATCGCGATTTTTCCAGAAGCGCGCAAAGGTTTTCCAGTAATGGCCCAGTAGAAAAAACCGAGCCTCCATTTTATGTTTCATGCTCATATTGTCACCACCTGCAGCGGGGCTGTGCTGCCAAACTGTAATTGATAAAGATGTGCGTAGATTCCTTTCTGTGTCAGTAACTGATCATGGGGCCCGTCCTCAACGATCTGGCCGCGATCCATGACCAGGATACGGTCTGCTTCACGGACAGCGGAAAGACGGTGGGCAATGATCAGTACAGTGCGCCCGGCGCAGATCTTGCGCATGTTTTCCTGAATAATCTGTTCCGATTCATAATCCAGAGCACTGGTCGCCTCGTCGAAAATCAGGATGCGCGGGTTGCTGATCAGTGTCCGGGCAATGGCGATCCGCTGTCGCTGTCCTCCCGAGAGCCCCGAACCATGTTCTCCAACCCGACTGTCGTACCCTTCCGGCAGTTCACAGATAAACTCATGTGCACCGGCCAGCTTTGCCGCTTCAATAATTTGCTCGATCGGCAGGACGGGATTGGACAGGGCAATATTGTCGCGGATAGTGCCGGTGAAAAGGACGTTTTCCTGAAGCACCACACCAAGCTGCTGGCGCAGCGACGTGGTATCTATTATGGAAATATCCTGGCCGTCGATCATCACCCGCCCACGGTCCGGAGCATAAAGACGCTGAACCAGGCGGGTCAGGGTGCTCTTGCCTGAACCGGAGCGGCCAACGATGCCGATCACCTGGCCCGGTTCAATCTTCGTGTTTACCGCACGGACCACGTCCGGGGTGTCAGGACGGTAGCGAAAGGACACCTGGTCGAATTCGATCGAGCCGTTCAGGCGTGGAATACGGGTTTTGTTTCCCACAACCTCACCCGGAGCGTTGAGAATATCACCCAGCCGCTCCATGGAAACACCCACCTGCTGGAAACTGTTCCAGAGTTGGGCAATGCGCAGAATCGGTTCAGTCAGGCGCCCCGAAAGCATGGTAAAGGCGATCAGCTGCCCCACGGTCAGATTCCCGGCAATAACCTGGGCGGCACCAAGCCAGATAACACCCACACCGACGAGTTTGCTTACCGATGTTACCCCGGTATTAGCGATGGTACCGATGTTGGTGGAATTCAGCCCGGCGGTGACGTAACTGGCCAGCTGTTTTTCCCAGTTATCAACCCAGCGCGGTTCGACAGCCATGGATTTTATCGTATCGATGCCGCTGATTGATTCCACCAGAAACGCCTGATTCCTGGCACCGGTATCGAATTTGTCCTTCAAGCGGCTGCGCAAAATTGGCGTCAGTACCAGTGACAACAGGAAATACAGGGGGAGCGACGCGATGACCAGCAGGGTAAGCGGCACACTGTACCAGAACATGACCAAAAGATAGACCACCGAAAAGAACAGGTCCAGCACCAGGGTGATGGCGTTGCCGGTGAGAAAGGAGCGGATGTTTTCCAGCTCGCGCACGCGCGCAACCGAGTCGCCGACCCGCCGCGCCTGGAAATAGGCAATCGGCAGGGAAAACAGATGCCGGTAGAGCCGCGCCCCAAGCTCGACATCTATCTTGCTGCTGGTCCGGGCAAAGACCCAGGTACGGATTCCGGAGAGAGTGTTCTCAAAGAGAACCGCACAGAGCAGACCAATGGCCACGACATTGAGGGTTTTCATGGCATGATTGACCAGAACCTTGTCCATCACCACCTGGAATCCAAGCGGAGTTGCCAGACCGATCAGCTGCATGACAAACGAAATAACCACGACCTCCAGGAGCATTTTACGATACTTGACGATCGCCGGAATAAACCAGCTGAAGTCGAATTTGCTCAGGTCCTTCAGGTAATTGGCCTTGGAGATGCAAAAAATGAATTTGCCCGACCAGAGCTCCAGAAAGGTCGGCATATCCATAATTTTGACTTCAGGGTTACCCGGCTGCTGTGTTATTATTCTGGGCTTGGTCTTGTCCCCTTGATCATAACCGAAGCGAACGGCAATGAAAAAGTTTCCCTCTTTATCGATGGCAATTGCCGGCATGGGAGAACGATCAAGACGTTCCGGATCCTGCTCGACAAGCTTGGCCGTCATACCGAGACGCTTGGCCGCCAGGAGAATGGTCTCCTCGGTAAACGGTTTCAGGCCAAACTCATGCTGCAGTTTGGCCTCGTCAACAGCAATACCATGATGCCTTGCTATCATCAGTATTGATAAAAAACCTGAATTATTCGCCATAATACGCCCATTCCCCGGCTGTACCGAGGATCTTCCTGAAGAGATAGATTAAAAGTTTACGCGTACCCAATTGCATTGAAATGCGGATGGACAATAGCAGAAAAATCATAAAGAAAGTGTCAAGATCCGGTGGTTGGCCACCAAGATACTATCGAAACCACTTTGCCTATTATTTTCATGCCTCGGTTTTTCCGGACTATTGGGAGATGATGCTTGCAACTGAAAAAAGGATTACCTATAGTGAATCATGTCATCGTCACTTAAACCATCACAGCTGACAAACTACCTGAAGGCGCTTGCATTGGTGGGTGCCGCGACGGTGACCGGCAAACTGTTTCACCCCTATACCTCTCAACCCAGCTTGATTATGTTTTATCTTTTAGCGGTGGTAGTGGCAGCTCTTAAACTGGGGCTTCGTCCCGCGATCCTCACCGCTTTTGCTGGTATGCTGGCCTTTAATTATTTCTTTACCCCGTCCCGTTTCTCGGCCACGTTTTTTGACGAGGAAGATCTTCCCACCTTTTTGGGTCTGCTCACGGTCAGTCTCGTTATCAGCAAACTGGTGGCAACCGCACAACAGCGTGCTGATGACCTGTTTGAGCGCGAAGCTGAAACCGCATGCCTGTATCGCTTGAACCGTGATCTTGCTGCCGCCTTTGATCAACAGGCCCTGTATGCGGCGGTGATACGCAATGCTGAAGCATCCATTGCGGCACAGGTTGCTGTTTTTGATACTGCTGATCAGATAACTGCTCCTGCGGCGGCCAGCAGCGGCATGGTCTTTACTGAAACCGAACTGTTAACCATTTACTGGTCGTGCAAAAATGGCCAGCGGTCCATATCACCGGCTGACTCCCATGACCAGTCGGAGAGTCTCGCCTGCCTGCCTATGTTCCAGGCCAGTTACTGCATCGGGGTACTGGCATTGCGTGGTTCCCTGCCCGGCAGCAATTCCCAGCGCCTGGTAGAGGGGATCATCGCCCAGACAACATCCGCTCTGCATCGCATCGAACTGGCACATCAAGCAGAACAGGCCCAGATCATCAGCACACGTGCTAATTTCGAGAGGGCGCTATTAAACTCCATCTCTCACGACCTGCGTACACCACTTGCTTCCATAACCGGTTCCCTGAGCACCCTGCGCGAGCAACAGGACCGGTTGCCGGACGCATCGCGACGTGAATTGCTGGATTCGGCCTGCAGCGAAGCGACTCGACTGAACAAATTTGTCGGCAACCTGCTTGACATGACACGCATAGAAGCCGGTGCGATTCCCCTTAATTTGGAGCCGTGTGATCTTCAGGAGCTTATCGGATGCGCTCTGACCCCCCTTGAACAGCGGATCGGCACGCGACCGATCACCTTCATACTGCCTGAAGAACTCCCGCTGGTAACGATAGATCTGGTACTCATGACCCAGGTACTGATGAACCTGCTGGATAATGCCTTGAAATATAGCCCTCAGGAAAGTGACATCCGTATCTCGGCCTATCTTGCCCCCCCCTGGGTAGTTTTGGAAATAGCTGACCGGGGGCCGGGAATTCCCGAGCAGGATCTGCAGCGGGTCTTCAACAAATTTTACCGGATTCCGATCCCGGAAGGTGCCGGTGGCACCGGACTCGGCCTGTCGATCTGCAAGGGATTTGTAGAGGCCCACGGCGGTAAAATCGAGGCGAAGAACCGGACTGATGGCGGGTTACGGATGCTGATACGCCTACCACTTGGAGAGAGAGACCATGATTGAAACTCCCAATCGACCACGGCTTTTGATCATTGATGACGAGCAGGCTATCCGTCGTTTTCTGCATACCGCCCTGGACGGCAGCGAGTTTGCGCTGTACGATGCCGAGGATGGCCACACCGCACTGGCGGCGGCGGCGACTCTGCTCCCTGACCTGATCCTGCTTGATCTTGGCCTGCCTGACATGGATGGTATTGAGGTAATCAGTCGTCTGAGGGAGTTGTCTCTGGTGCCGATTATTGTTCTGTCGGTGCGGGACCGGGAAGGGGACAAGGTGGCGGCCTTGAATGCCGGCGCCGATGATTATCTGACCAAGCCGTTCGGTATTGAAGAATTGCTGGCCCGTATCCGTGTCGTCCTGCGCCGTTCACAGCCGCAGGTTGCGGAACCGGTTTTTTCTGATGAAGACCTGACAGTTGATATCGCCCATAGAAGAGTGACGGCACAGGGAAACGACATAGCGCTGACCCCCACCGAATACGACCTGCTCCGTCTACTCGTGAGTCATGCCGGAAAGGTACTGACCCATTCCCAGATCCTGAAGCATATCTGGGGAGTGACGTATCTGGAACAGCCTCACGTACTGCGGGTCAATATCAGCAACTTGCGTCGCAAGATCGAGGCCAATCCCTCCCGGCCACGCCACATCATCACTGAACCGGGCGTAGGGTACCGCTTGAGAGTTTCTGAAACCTGACGGGCTGCCAATTTCTTAGTGGCATAAATAAGGGATACTCCCTCTATTTTGTCCGAGGGCGTCCTAGTTTGCTTGGTTTTAGCGCCTGGTTCAACCGGAATTCAAGCATATTGATAAAATTTTCTGAACCAAATGGGCGACCGGTGTTGGTGTCTCTGCGAATGGCTTTTTCCGACTCTTCGTTCTCTGAGCGTACAAACTCGGCATAACTACTCTATTTACTCTTTTATCTTAAAGGTCATACAATACGGCAATCAAGAACTGGTTGCATTTTTGCCTCAATTGTATCAGCAGAAAGATCGGCA
>JABBNX010000187.1 GCA_019352135.1 Pseudomonadota bacterium | reverse complement strand
TGTGTTATATTCTGTTTGGCACTGTTTTTACTAAATCCGCTACCTTACACCTATGCGTACGGCGAAGGAAAAATTGCCACCCCCCTTAACACTGGCGTTATAGACCTAACGAACGCTAATCCTAATGCTAAGGACGGTCATGCCGCTGCAAAAGAGATTCGCCTGATTGAAAAGGAGTGGGGAGTTTCGATAAACGACGGAGTTCCTATTCTGGTGCTTTCATCATTGAATACTCCCCATGACGTAATCCAGGCCTATGTTTCAGCCAGGTCGGCGGCACATTTGGTGAAGCCGGTGCACCCCGATAAACTGCTCGGAACGTTAAGCAAGCTGGGAATATGCAAATAGCCGCGATGACACTGAAAGATGTACGCGTGATGAAACTGCCCGATCCGGAATAAATTTTATTTTGGTATTACCCGCCGTTGTGTTAGTACAATTAAGCAGTTTCGTAAAAACTACTCAAAAGGTCGTGTATGGCCGAAAAACAGTTCATAAAGGGAGCAGAGACGGTCAGCCACTTTGAAGTCAAGCGTCACGGATATACCGTTACGTTTGAAATCAGTCCGGACGGATTGGAATGCTGCTGCTTCTACGAACCGACAACTATCGGCGGAACGCCGCTTACGTATACCGAGCTGCAAGGGCATTTGGCACAGTTCAAGATTTCGGTAGGGATCATTTCCGAGTCGGTATCAACACTGCTCAATTTTGCGGCGAGCGCAAAGTCCGTGAGTAGTCTGTTACTTGCCCGGGGAATCCAAATGACTCCCGGCGAAGACGGGCACATTGTCATGGGAGTTGCCGATGATCTCGCAAAAGAGGAAGCTGATGAAGATGGCGCCGGGACGGTAGATTTCCGCCGGGTGCAATCATTCCTGAATGTTGATGCGGGCGAACTGGTTGCGACGATCAAGCCTGCCGGCTGCGGACAGCCCGGCAGAACTGTCACCGGGAAAATTATACCGCCGCTGCCGGGCTCTCCGGTCAAGCTGGAAATCGGACAGAATGTCCGGTTGAGCGACGATGGCCTGACTATTTTTGCCGAGGCTACCGGGCGCGTCTGTGTGCGGGAGGACACAATTTCTGTTGAAGATATTTATGAAATCAACGGTAATGTTGATTTTAAGGTCGGTAACGTTGCTTTCAAGGGGTATGTTGAGGTTAAGGGGGATGTTCTGGACGGTTTTTTCGTCAAGGCAACCAAAGGGATTAAAATACTCGGAAATATCGGTGTTTGCACGATTGAGTCGGAAGGCGATATCTCCTTTTGCGGTATGAATGGGCAAGGGACGGGGAAAATTGTATGTGGCGGTTCAATCACCGCCAACTTCATTTCTGACGCTGTGATTGAGTGTGCCGGCACTATTACCGCAGAAATCGAGATCCGGAGTTCTCAGATCAAGTGCCTTGGTGCGATATCCGTCAATAAGGGGGGGCTGACCGGGGGAGAGTATTTTTCGCTGGCCGGCATCGAGTGCGTTAACCTGGGGAGCAGAACAGCACTCCGAACTCGTGTGGTTGCCGGTGTTCACTATGGCGACCTTGAAGAACTCAACTCCTTGTTTAACGAATTGAAACTATTGGTTGCAGAGTTCACTGCTGCGCCAAAAGGAAGCGTTGATATGAAGGAGTTTGCAAAAAAACGTGCCGCAATCACAGAGCGGACCCAGAATGTTCGCTCAAGAGTCTATGAACAGTGCAATCCGAAGATAAATGTAAAAAATATACTTTATGAAGGCGTCAATATAACTGTTGGAATGATAAGCGACAATATTCTTGAAGAACGTAAGGGGCCGATGAGCGTGATAGAGAATACCATTGAAGGCGGTTTTCGCTTTCTCGGGATGACCCCGCTCTCTTTCACGGCTCAGATGATTGAACAGTCTTTTATACAGCAGCATCAGATTGAACAGCAAAAAAACCGGCCAAGTATACAGGAAGGTGGCGCATGAAAGCCTTGATTGTTGATGACGTGGAGATGAACCGTGAATTGCTTGCCATTTTTCTCGAAGGGCGTGCCACCTCTGTTGTTGCCGAAAGTGGCGAAGAGGCTCTGCAGCTGGTCGAAGATGCTCTTGGGGCTGATGCCTATTTTGATCTGATCTGTATGGATATTTCAATGCCCGGTATGGATGGGCATGAAGCCCTCAAAAAAATTAGAGAAGTGGAGGCTGCGTCGGGATGTGCGCGGGCGATCGTTTTTATGGTGACTGGCAGCAGCTCGCCTGACGATATGTTTGATGCTCTGATTAATGGTGGCTGCGATGATTATCTCACCAAACCACTGATGCAACAGAGTTTTAACGAGCTTCTTGCCAAGCATGGGCTGTGTTGATTCCCGTTAGCTACCACCCCCGTTATAGGGCTGCGAAATTTATTTTGATTCCACCCGGTCGCTGTGCTAAGAATAAAAACAGTTTACATATTATTTTGATGCTTCGATAAAAGGAGTCTGCCATGTCAACCAATAATGATAACGCAGCAGCTGCTGTGATCGCCTTTGTATCCGGTGCTGTTATCGGTGCCGCTGCCGCTCTGCTGCTGACCCCGTCCCCCGGTCGTGAAATGCGTGGAAAACTTTCGGGGCTGGGAGAAACCGCTGCTGATCGGGTGAAACGGCTTGCCCGTGAAGCAAAATTCCGGGTTACCCCTAAAACCAGGGGTGCTGATTATGAATATGACGGCGGGGATGCCTGGATATAACCGGGCCTGCTCGTATGGAGCTTAAATACGGCTCAACAACAATTGCTTTTGAACTCCCGCCGGAGCGTCTGGCGGGAGTTGTCGTGCCTTCCAGCGTTTCCGTAGATAAATCCCCCGCTGATATAATTGAAGATGCGCTGGATGGTTGTGGCCACTTCCTGTCCTCTTTCAGGCCGGGTGAAAAAGTTGTCATAGTCACCTCTGATATCACTCGCTATACCGGTAGTGAGATCTATCTCCCCCTGTTGCTTGAGCGTCTGAACCGCCAGGGGGTCGCCGATGATGATGTTGAAATTCTGATTGCACTGGGCATTCACCGCAAGCAGAGTGAGCATGAACATAGCAGGATTCTTGGCTCGTTGTACGGCCGGATTCGTGTCTCGGATCATGAATGCGACGATCAAGATAAATTGACCTGTATCGGCTCTACCTCTAACGGTATTAAAGTTTGCATCAACCGCACGGCGGTGGAGGCTGACCACCTGATTCTGACCGGTACGATTGGTTTTCACTACTTCGCCGGTTTTGGTGGTGGTCGCAAGAGTGTCCTGCCGGGTATAGCCAGTCGAAAAGCCTGCATGGCCAGTCACTTTGCGGTACTTAATCCGGGTGAAGGGGCCGGCAAAAACCCGTTGGCGGTCACCGGAAATCTTGAGGGAAATCCGGTTCATATCGCAATGGTCGAAGGATGCGCTCTGGCACGGCCAGCCTTCATTCTCAATACCGTGCTGGCCGCTGACAAACGCATCATTGCTGCTTTTGCCGGTGATTGGCGTGACGCGCACGAGACGGGTTGCCGGTTTTATCGTGAGAGATTTGCCTACTCGCTGGTGGAAAAGGGCGATCTTGTTGTTGCCTCCTGTGGTGGTTCCCCCAAGGATATTAATCTGATCCAGGCCCATAAGTCGATGGAGTATGCCGCGCAGGCTCTCAAAGATGGTGGGGTGATGATCCTGCTGGCGGAGTGCCGCGATGGCTTCGGTAACAGTACATTCTTTAACTGGTTTCGCTATAAACATCTGGAAGAATTTGAAGCTGCGCTTCGCACGCAGTATGAGATTAATGGCCAGACCGCTTATTCGCTGTTGCAGAAGGCGCAACGTTTTAGAATTATTTTAATATCGCAGTTCCCGGCACGGCAGGTTGAGGAAATGGGTCTGATTCCGGCGGAAACCCTGGCTGAAGCGATGGATATGGCGGTCGGGATGTTGCCCGCAGAGTGGCGCTGCTATCTGATGCCTGATGCGGGAAGTGTGCTGCCGGTGGTTGCTGGATGATTGGACAACGATGAAAAAATGCCGGTTGCTTTCTTCGCTGCTACGTGGCCGCCTGTTTCCTGTTTGCTATTTATAAGGAAGTGAATAAATGAAATTGCACGAACAACTCAAATCACTCGGCTCCGGCACTACTGCCTATGGTTATGACAAGCCGGATGCGGAACTGCTGGAAGCATTCCCGAACCCTTTTGCCAGGGCAGAGCTAAACCCTGCTGGTGCCGTCGGTACGGTGCATATTGAATGTCCCGAATTCACCTGTCTCTGCCCGATGACCGGACAACCTGATTTCGGGAAGATCATCATTGATTATCAGCCGGACCAGCTTTGTGTTGAGAGCAAGAGTCTGAAGCTGTACCTCGGCTCATTCCGGATGCATGGCGAATTCCACGAAGCCGGCGTTAATCGCATTTGCAACGACTTGGTGAAGCTGCTCAGCCCGGTATGGCTGACGGTGCGGGGCGAATTCACCCCGCGCGGCGGCATTCCATTCTGGCCGACGGCAGAATTTCGCAAAAAATAGCCAGCTATTTTAAATGAATTATTAAGGAGATCCCGCGGTTATGTTTTCTACGTCCGACTTTAAAAAAGGGCTTGTCATCCAACTTGATGGTGCCCCCTGTCTGATCGTTGATATCAACGTCAGCTCACCCACTGCGCGTGGCGCTAACACAATGGTAAAGACCAAATACCGCAACCTGATTAGTGGCCAGGTATTGGAGAAAACCTTTCGTTCCGGCGACAAGGTGGATGAGGCTGATTTCGAACGGCATAAGGGGCAGTTCCTGTATGCCGACGGTGGCCACGGTGTTTTTATGGACCTTGAAAATTATGAACAGTTCGAGATGCCCGCCGAAGAGTTTGAACCGCTCTCCCTCTATCTGCTCGATGGTACTGAAGTCGTTTTGGGGTTGTTTGAAGGGCGCATGGTTAACGTGGATTTGCCGATGACGGTTGAGTTGACGGTCACAGAAACCCCGCCGGTGATGAAAAACGCAACTGCGACAGCCGAGACAAAGGAAGCAATTCTTGAAACCGGATTAAAAATTCGGGTTCCCCCGTATCTTGAAGCGGGGGAAAAAGTAAAAGTCGACACTCGGGACGGCCGCTTTCTTTCGCGGGCATAACTGATGCAAAAGGTTCTAAATTGCTTGACAGGGGGGGGGATGTCATCTATTATACAACTCCCCTACGGGCCTATAGCTCAGTTGGCTAGAGCCACCGGCTCATAACCGGTTGGTCCCAGGTTCGAGTCCTGGTGGGCCCACCATTTCATACATCGAGGGATAAACGCCGGATGCCGGCCAGATATTTGGGAACGCCCCGTTACCATACCTCAACACGAGAGTGCACACCGCAAGGTTGCACTCTTTTTAATTGTAGCCGATGAAAATACCTAAAGTAGCGGATATAGTTGGTATTATTAATAAAATAGCTCCGATGTCGTTGGCGGAAGCGTGGGATAACCCCGGACTTCAGATTGGTGACCCGGCTGCGAGAGTGACCCGCGTCATGATCGCCCTTGATCCAACACCTGACGTAATCGATTCTGCTATCGCTGCACCCTGCCAATTGCTCGTTACGCACCACCCCCTCATATTTAAACCACTCAAGTCCATCTCAACAGCAACCCCGCATGGTGCTACCATACAAAAAGCAATGAAGGGGGGGCTATCGATACTCTCTCTTCATACCAACTATGATATTGTGCGTGGCGGCCTGAATGATCTGCTTGCTGAAAAAGTCGGGCTTGTCAACTGTGTCCCCCTTAAAGTTACAACAAAAAGTGAGCTGGTCAAGCTCGTTGTATTCGTGCCGGTTGCTCAACTTGAGCACCTGCGTTCCGAACTGTTCCCTTTTACTGCGATACTGGGGAATTATCGTGACTGTTCCTTCACTGTAGGCGGTACAGGAACGTTTATCCCGCTTGAAGGTGCGGAACCATATACCGGGACAGTAGGAGCGATGTCACGTGTGAATGAAGAGCGGCTTGAGATCC
>JABBNX010000186.1:4259-5985 GCA_019352135.1 Pseudomonadota bacterium | reverse complement strand
AACAATACTTGACATGCTTCACAAGAAAAGCGCGCAGTACTTTTTCGAAAATGCGAAAAAGGCGAAGAAGAGCGCAAAACGATCAGTGGGTGGTGGTGAAAAGGTAGCGATTGCCACTTCAGTGCTGGTAAAAGAAGTGTTAACTTCTGGCGAATTTGACAATCCAAGGCGCAGGCTTTCCCATCTGTTGACCATGTGGGGAACCATTATTTTTATTGTGACTACCGCGATCATGATTTTCTCGCCGTCGTCCACCTCTACCCTGCTGCCTCAGTTGTGGCACATCGGTGCGCTGATGCTGGCTGTGGGTGGATACTGGTTCTGGTTCTTTATCCGCGCTGATGTGGCTGCAGAAGGCCTTTCATGGTTCCGGTTAGAGCGTGCGGATTTGTTTATTCTCTCGCTTCTTGCCACCTCGACCTTCGCATTGATCTGGTCGTTTACTGGCGGTGGATTGACCGTATTCTTTGCCTTGTTCATCCTGTCCAGCACAGTGCTCTTCGGCGGCGTGTATTGGTCCAAGTTTGCCCACATGTTCTTCAAGCCCGCGGCGGCCTACCAGAAAAGAACCATCATGGCCGATGGTTCTCGCGAGAATCTTCCTCCTGACTATGATTTGACTGATCCTGAAGTACAGCGCAAGTTCCCGGATGTGCCTACGTATATGGGCAAGAACCCGCCGAACATGGGGCTTTGCATCAAGGCTGAAAGAGCAAACCACTACTAATGCTGTCTTGACTAATTTTCTATAAGAAATAGAGGAATATATTATGCCAACCTTTGTATATATGACGCGTTGTGATGGTTGTGGAGAATGCGTTGACATCTGCCCGTCCGACATCATGCACATCGACAAGAAGCTGCGTCGTGCTTACAACATCGAACCCAGTATGTGCTGGGAATGCTATTCCTGCGTAAAGGCATGCCCACACCAGGCGATCGATGTGCGCGGTTATGCCGACTTTGCACCACTGGGACACAGTGTTCGCGTGATCCGTGATGAGGAGAAAGGCACGATTGCATGGCGCATCAAGTTCCGCAACGGCAAGAAAGACATGGAGCTGCTGGCACCTATCACGACCAAGCCCTGGGGCTCGGCGACACCGGATCTCGCAAAGGTGCCTGCCCCCAGCAAGGAGATGCGCGACAGCCAACTGCTGTTCAATGAGCCTAAATATATTCGTATGGATGACGGTGGATTGCACACACTGCAATCCAATGGTCTGGAAATCAAAAAGGGAGTGCAATACTGATGAGCTACTCGACAATTATTGAAGACAATATCGACATCCTGGTTGTAGGTGCGGGCCTGGGCGGTACGGGTGCGGCATTCGAGGCAAGATATTGGGGGCAGAACAAGAAGATCGTCATCGCCGAAAAGGCAAACATCATGCGTTCTGGCGCGGTAGCCCAGGGCCTGTATGCGATCAACTGTTACATGGGCACACGCTTTGGCGAGAACAATCCCGAAGATCATGTGCGCTATGCACGTATCGACCTGATGGGCATGGTGCGTGAAGATTTGCTGTTTGACATGGCACGCCACGTAGACTCCGCTGTGCATAACTTTGAAGAGTGGGGTCTTCCCATCATGCGCAACGAGAAGAAGGGTTCGTATCTGCGTGAAGGGCGTTGGCAGATCATGATTCATGGTGAATCCTACAAGCCTATCGTTGCTGAAGCAGCCAAGAAATCAGCGGACAAGGTCTTCAACCGCGTCTGTGTG
>JABBNX010000186.1:0-4249 GCA_019352135.1 Pseudomonadota bacterium | reverse complement strand
TGACTCACCTCCTGATGGATGAATCCAAAGAGAACCGTGTTGCCGGTGCCGTGGGCTTTAATGTCCGCACGGGCAACTACCACGTGTTCAAGTCCAAGACGGTTATCTGCGGTGCCGGTGGCGCTTCCAACATCTTCAAGCCGCGCTCTGTCGGTGAAGGTGCGGGGCGTGTCTGGTACGCACCGTGGTCTTCGGGCTCTGCATATGGCCTGATGATCGAAGCCGGTGCAAAGATGACACAAATGGAAAACCGTATCGTACTGGCTCGCTTCAAGGATGGTTACGGTCCTGTCGGTGCCTACTTCCTGCATCTCAAGACCTATACCCAGAATGGCTACGGTGAAGAGTATGAGTCCAAGTGGTTCCCGGCACTTCAGCAAATGGTGGGCAAGGAATACCTGGACCCGGAAGTTTCCCACAGAACTCACAGGCCCATCCCGACCTGCCTGCGTAACCACGCAATCATCAACGAGGTGAATGCCGGTCGTGGCCCGATTCACATGGTCACCATGGAAGCCTTCCAGGATCCTCACCTTGAAGAGATCGGTTGGCACAACTTCCTGGGCATGACCGTTGGACAGGCGGTACTGTGGGCTGCCACAGACGTGGATCCCAAGTACGAAAATCCCGAGCTGACCACTTCTGAGCCTTATGTCATGGGTTCGCATGCTACCGGTTGCGGCGCCTGGTGTTCAGGTCCGGAAGATCTCTCTCCTCCGGAGTACTTCTGGGGCTATAACCGCATGACGACTGTTGAAGGCCTGTTCGGTGCCGGTGATGCGGTAGGCGGTACACCTCACGCCTTCTCGTCAGGTTCTTTCACTGAAGGCCGTCTGGCTGCCAAGGCTGCCTGTAAATATATTGATGATGGCAAAGCAGAGGGCATCCGTGTGTCTGAGGCCCAGATCAATCGTCGCATGGAACAGATCTACAAGCCTCTGGAAACCTATCGGGTCTTTAGCAATGAAGTAGTCGCGGGTACCGTCAATCCCAACTTCATCAACCCAAGACAGGGCCTTGATCGTTTGCAGAAGATGATGGATGAGTACTGCGGTGGTTTTGGTGTTAACTACATGACCAACGACAAGCTGCTGAACATCGGTCTGAAAAAGATGTCGATTCTGGGTGAAGATCTGGAAAAGGTTGCCGCGTCAGATATCCATGAACTGTTGCGTGCATGGGAGCTGAAGCATCGTTTCCTGACTTCTGAAAGCGTGTTCCACCATACGCTATTCCGTAAGGAGACACGTTGGCCGGGTTACTACTACCGCGGTGATGTCATGAAGCTGGATGACAAGAACTGGCACGTGCTGACTGTTTCCCGTCGTGACCCCAAGACCGGTGAGTACACGATGGAAAAAGCACCGCTCTACCACCTGGTAGGTGATGTAGAAAAAGCGGCGCCAGTAGACCACCACTAAGCAAATGCAGGCCTGGTTTACCGGTTTTGTAAGATCAGGCCTGTGAAAATATATTTGCCATAACTTGTTAGTATGTTAGAAAGGACCGGCATATTTTTGTTGGTCCTTTTTTTGTCTATCCTGCGAGTAGTGTGACATCGCTATAGATAAAATCATGAAACACTGAGTAGGTGAAATATTCTATGAACATCATTGAAAAAACAGATGAAGAGATTTTAGAGCTGGCACATCCGATGTGGGCTGATCTTATCAAGTACTCTAACGAAGGAAACTACGGTGCCTTCACGCGAAATTTTTCAAGCTCTTTTATTGCGGGTGCCAATGAGGTTGAAATGGGCAAGCAGTTTGCGAGAAGCGACCTTGCGAAAAACCTGTCAGACGATTATTCCTATCTGGGCATGATACGCCGTGGAGAATATGTCACTGTTCTATACAAAGTGATAAACAAAAAAAATCAAAGTGAATGGCTGGGAAGACTGGTGCTGGGTTATGAAAAGGACAAAGTGAGAATCTTCGGCGCCACGCTGTTTTAAGAAAGTTTTATCATTATCAGGGCGTTATAGTCATGTCAGATACGATTGAAGACGAAAAATTCGTTGAACTAAATTACAAGGTCATCGATAACAAAACCGGTGACGTATTGGTTACTGTGGATTATCCGCTAGCTTATGTTCATGGCGTGAATGATGTGATGTCTGAAGAAGTGACAAAGGAATTGTATGGAAAGAAAGTCGGCGACATCATCGAAGTGCCAATTGACACTGCAAAGTTGTACGGCGAGAGAGATGAATCACTGGTATTTACCGATCGTTTAGAAAATGTCCCGGAAGAGTATCGGGAAATCGGCATGACCATCACCATGGAAAATGAACAGGGGGAACCCAGAGACTTTATCGTTACCCGATTCGACGACAAAACATTAACAGTCGATGGCAATAATCCCCTTTGCGGCAGAGAAGTCACTTTCATGCTGGAAGTCTTGTCTATACGTGAAGCTACCGAGGAAGAAATCGAGCTTGGCGGAGCGGTCGGCGCCGATCCTGACCTGAATGAAATACTCGATAGGGCAAAATGAATTTCTCAACCAATTACATCATTTTCCTGCCGAACAAGGCTCTGGAACGTGCAATAGCGAATTCTATTGGCATGCTGAGTGCAGAGTTGGCCGCAGCGGCTGTTCCGGATACCAAAGTTGCTGTAGCGGATAATTTTCGTTACGCACGGGGAAATTATGAGCAGCAGCGTTTCAGTTCTCGAATCTATGAAAGTTTACGCGAGGCACTTGAGGCAGCGCTGACAGACGCTACCGATACAGTTGATCTTGCTGCAAAGATCAGTCGCGCACGAGAGCCATTGGTCTGGGCAGAGACGCAGAGCAATCTCGGAAACATTCTTGCCGCACTGGGACAGCAACGAAGAGATGCCGAATTGTTTGAACAGGCCATCCTGTGTTTTGGCAAGGCATTGGAGGAGTTCAGTCAGGGAGGCTCACCCCAGGAATGGGCAGCTACGCAATATAACCTGGGCACGGCCAACCAGGCGCTTGGTCGTCTACTTGATGCTACAAAGCCCTTAAAGATCGCTGTAGATGCCTACACCAATGCTTTGCTGATTTGGACACGAGAAAAGTCTCCGGAAGATTGGATGTTCACCATGCATCAGCTGGGGATCACCTTACATACGTTCGGCAAACTGCTTAAAGGCAACCGTCAATTTCAAAAGTCCGTCGTTGCCTATAAAAATGCTCTTGCCGTACTCGACGCAGACAATTACGCATTAGAACTGACGGCCACACATAATAATCGGGCTGCCGCTTTGCATCATCTCGGTGAGTCGGAAGAAAACCCTGATCGCTTAAAAGAAGCGATCAATTCCTACGAATTGGCATTGACGGTCAGCATGGAGCAGCAGTTGCCCATCCATTTGGCGGTCATCTGCCGGGTGAACAAGGCGACAGCACAAAATGTGTTGGCCCAATTAACAAATGACGCTGTGCTTGCAGAAGAGATCGCGGATGAATTCGAGGTGATCATCGAATGTTTTCCTCATGCGCTACAGCCACTTTGTTTGAAGCATTGCGAGGAACAGCTGAAAATGGCGCAGGCGCAGGTACAGCTACAAGTGATTAACAGCCAGGTTGGTTGAGAGAGGACTGAAATCAAAACCGCTCGGAAAGTTTGTTTTCCACCTCAATGAACGAGCCGGTATCCGCCAGGAAACGGATCGTTCTGGCGCCGAACCCGACTTCCGGGCTTGATTCACCTTTATCGATAGATAAAGTCAGCGTCACGCCCAACCTTGGAGACAGATTGTGACTTTTACAGACTTCAACGATTTTTTCTTTAATGGGTTCCAGCTGCTTAACAATGATGTCCGTCAAGGCAAATACGTCCACCTCTCCGGAAAGGGTCTCCGTGGATAACTCCCAGGAACTTATGACGGGTTTGTCCAGGCCGCTGTATGCGCCGGCAGCGTTGACGGAGGTGGGTTCTATCCCAAGCAGGCGTGTGATGTCGTCGGGGTTGAAATGATAACCAAGCAGTGCAAAGTAAGCCCGTCCTTTATTCGATGCCAAGATAGTTTCCTCGTTAACAAGATTCTGTGTCGAAGTATAAAGTATAGATTGAACAGGAGGTGTTCTGTTGTCGTCTGAAGCCACACAAGAGAAGAAAAGAGACCCCAATGATCCATGCCTGTTTTGCAAGGATCCGCGCGGGGTATCAATACAGCATGAACTTGCTTACAGTGCCCGTGACTCATACCCGGCGAGTCCCGGGCATACCGTGGTCATCCCGCGTCGGCATGTATCCAGCTTTTTCGACCTGACG
>JABBNX010000185.1 GCA_019352135.1 Pseudomonadota bacterium | reverse complement strand
AACTTCTCGGCAGAATGGCATAAAAACTTTAGTTGAGTGAACAGTATTGGGTTTAAATCGGTTTTATTTTTTTAAAACTATGAAAGCCACTAATTGTCTATTTCAAGATAATTAGTGGCTTCACTGTTTTCCCCGAATTGGTTGATGTAGCTATTTTTTGCCCTGCGCCGTTTCCGCAGCTTTTTGGCTTACCGGTTCTTTCACTTCTTCATCGGGGCTGAATGTTTGAGTCGCCGCTGCTTGTTTTGCTCCAGGAACTGGTGCTGGAGTTGGCATTGTTACGGGAGCGGCTGTGGTAATTGGCGTCGCAACTTTTATACTCAGGTACTGGTCAACTGTTTTTACATCAATTCCCATTTTCAAGGCAATCTGTGCCGGTTTTTGACCCGCTAACTTCAAGGACTTGGCAAGAGCAGCACCAGTAAGTTCTACGGTATCGTGTTGCGGAGGAACTGTTGCGGTTTTTGCAGTAGTCGGTGTCGTTGGAACCTCTGGTTTTTGAGGGGTTAATGCCGCTTGCGTAGTTGAAACAGAATGTGATGAAACTCCGGTTACTTCCATGGTTGTTCTCCTTTTTATGTAGCTTCTGCGCCGTTGGATTTATTCCGACAGCGTAACCCACGTTAGCAAGGGGCGAGCCCTTTTAATTCTACTGGCGGACATTATGTGTAATCTTTCCGGCACAGGTTCCCGTTATCGCTAATGAATATCTATGTCCAAGCCATTGCTTATAGCTGTTAAACCATGTGCCCGTACTTCCGGATATCAACCGTAAGTAAGAAGATGCGGCGTTTGCTTTAAACGTGCTGATTAGCACCTGCATCATGGATTTTGCTCCTCTACGCCCACTGTTTTTTTCTTCCCGCTTTCTGTGAAAATATCAAAATACTTGCCGCGATGAGCACAAGAAGTACTGCCGATGCTGAGTAGCGACTTAACGCCAATCCGCCCTGGATTATGGGTTTGTCCAGGAAGTCGCCGACCACTGCGCCAAGCGGCCGCGTAAGGATGAATGCCGCCCAGAAAAGCGTGGTATGAGATATGCTCGATCGATAGTAGGCTACTGCAACAATTGCCAACATCACACCGAACACGAGGGCACCGCCACTGTATCCAAGGCCGGCAGTATCAGCCGTCCAATCGCCAAGCGCAGTGCCTAATGTCTGGGAAAACATGATTGTTACCCAGTAGAACATCTCTGATTTTGGAGAGCTCACGGTACCCACGTCCACGGAACCAAGAGTTCGATACCATATGAATAGTGACGTTATAAGAAGCGCGAGCAAAATTGTTGTTCCCCCCGCATAGCCCAAACCGAGCGAACGATCAGCGAAGTCTGCCAATGTCGTTCCAACCGTTGTCGTTGCAATAATTGTTGTCCAGTACAGGAACGGATGATATCGCTTCGCGGAAACCTGGGCAATTACCACTACGATGAAGATCACCGCAAAAATTCCCGTACTAACGAGATAGCCAAGGCCCATTGACATAGATACGGAATCTCCGCCGGTCTCTCCAAGGGTCGTGGCAAGAATCTTTATAATCCAAAAAATCAGAGACACCTCCGGCACCTTGCTGAGAATATCTTGCTTTGATGTGTGTATTTTTTCTTCATCGCTTTTGCTGATAGCCGATTTCATTGATTTCTCCTGTAATTTACTATCCAATTCCGGACTGTCAATCTTCCTTGTCATGGCCGTCATCAGACCGCACTATCATGGGTTGTGTCGTCTGAACTTTCATTTTGAATGTCGCAGCGATGCTGCATGATGTAACAATAGAGGAGAAAACTTAGCTGAAGATTAGGAAGGGAATTTTTTGTCGATTATCGGGTAGTAACCGCAGTAATATTGTCTGCGCAGCATTCTTTTCACCTTCCGCACGCCGTATCAAATCGATGCCACAGGGAATTAGCTCTGGATCCCCTTTACCATCTCGATCCTGAATTCAGCGCCGCTGCCACTGTTCCGCACGCTGAGCCGCCCTCCCATATTCTTCTCAATGATTGCCTTTGACATGAACAGGCCTACGCCTGTTCCCCTGTCCGGCCCCTTGGTGGTAAAATAGGGGTCAAAGAGCTTGTCCATAATCTCTTCGGGGACGCCGCCGGCGTTATCGGAAACGGTTACCACGGCAGAGCCGTCTACGCTGTCTATGGTAATCATCACCTTGGGATCGGCGATGCCCTTTTCAATTATGGCATCCCTGGCATTGACCACAATATTGATGATGACCTGGGCGAATTCATTTTGATACCCATGGACAACCGGATTATCCTTCGTTACGATTTCAAGTGCTATCTTCGGGTGTTGCAGGCTGCCTTCCAGAAGCGACACGGTGCTTGCAACAGCTTTACACACATTGAAATCGGCCTTTTCCTTTTCCGGTTTGAAGTAGTTTCTGAAATCATCAATGGTTTTGGACATGTGCTGGATGATTTCCATGGCTTTTGTTACGGATTCATCCAGAAACGCCTTGGTATAATCGGGGGATCCATGAAAAGCTCTGAGGCTCTGTATTATAAGGCCCAGCGTGTTCAAAGGTTGCCGCCACTGGTGAGCAATATTGCCGATCATCTCTCCCATAGCGGCCTGACGGCTCTGTTGAATAAGTATCTGTTCCTTTTCGCGCAAAGCCTCCAGGTCTTGCTGCGCGCGGCGCAACTCCTCATTTTGTATTTCCAGCTCGGCTTGATGAACCTGCAGTTGGTGGAGGAGTCGTTCCGTTCCCCCGGGTGAAAGCGCTGGCAACGTTAGGCCGCCATCCGCCTTTAATTTCTCTACGGCACGCTGGTGAAGTGCCTGGGATGACTCAGTCGGCATGGTACCCATTACTGTGCTCCCCCCTTGCAATTTTTCTCTGACAGGTGCCGTGCCGTAGTCGCAATCGCATATGCGATTTAAAAAAACCGGCACACAGGAATAGCTGCTGTGCCGGGCATGATACCGATCTGTAATTTCAATTCCTTGATAAGAGTATATCCCGTTTTATGTGAAATTCGAGAGATTCTGTTGAATTAATTTTATGATCTCCTCTGGCGACTGTGATTGCCCGGCAAACAGGACAATACCGTTTATGATCAGTGCCGGCGCCGATTTTACCCCATATTTTAAAATAGTCCTGATGTCCTTGACCACCACGACCTTCCCGTTAAGACCGCATGCCCTGAGGGCCTCCAACACATTGCCGAAGGATCTCAGGGTCCCGCTCGGTATGGGCAACTTTACCGTTTAACAAGCTCGGTTGTGACGGTAATAAAAACCGTGTCGGAGATTACCGCTCCCTTGCTTACGCCAAAATCCTGACGGTTGATTGTGGCAGTCGCAGTCGCACCCCGCTTAGGTCCGTCCTGCAGTCTTTTCGGGTCGTTGATCGTTAATGTAACCTCTTTGGTCACACCTTTGATTGTCAGGTTGCCAATCACCTTCAACTTACCTGCACCCGCTTCTACCCTGGTTGTGACGAACGTCATGACCGGGAATTTTGCGACATCAAAAAAAGTGGGGCTGCGCAAATCCTTGTCGCGCATGTCAATGCCGGTATTAATCGAAGCGGTCTCGATACTGATGTCCGCCTTTGATTTGGTTATATCCGTTTCATCAATATCTACCGTTCCCCTGAATTTTTCAAAAGCACCCGTCACATTCATGACCAGCATGTTTCTGACCTTGAACCGGATTGTGGTATTGGCAGGATCTATGGTGTAGGTCTCTGCCAATACATTCAGCGGTGCCAGCACTACCAGAGTTATCATCAATATGAAAATGCGCTTCATGGTATCCTCCGTTTTGTTTTTTTTAACCAAGAATTGCCTTCATATCGGCTTCAACCGTAGTAATCGGGCCAATATTGAAGTTCTCAACCAGGAAAGAATCATCGAAAGCTGCAGGTCGTTGACACCGCATTCGAAGGCGCCTGCCAGGGTACACCCAAGATATTACAGCCGGTGCCGTTTGCGGCCTGCTCACATTGATTACAGAACATACTCATAGTTTTATTCCTCCTTAGCTTGTGATCCCTGTGGACAACAGAAGGCAATACAAATTGACTATCTGTCAACTATACCAGTTTTGGGCGGCATTGCATGACCGATGTCAAAAAAAACCGAAAGCTATTGATGATCCGTTTCCGGGATTATTTATTATCCTGCTCTTTTCAATGCACAATCACCTGCTATAATAAAGATCCCGGGTATACGCAACCAGTCTTTCACCACATCGCTTTACCAACAGAAAAGGGATTGACTCAATGCCTATAAATCAGACCATACTTCTGGCGGAAGATGACGAGAATGTCCGGAACATGACTCTGCTGCTGCTTGATAACTTTGGTTATGAGGTTATTAGCGCCGTTGATGGAGAGGAGGCCGTGCAAAAATTCCGGCAGAACAAAGAGCGCATAATGCTTCTTTTGTTTGACGTTAATATGCCGAAGAAAAACGGCATTGCCGCCTATGATGAGATCAGTGCAATTGAACCAGACATAAAAGTGATATTTACAAGTGGCTATGGCAATGAAACTGAAAATGTTTTGCTGAAAACGCAAGGCACGAATAATGTCATGTGGCTCCCCAAACCGTACGTATCAACACAACTACTGAAGATGGTTAAAAAAATTATGGGGAGAGAACACATCTGAAAAACCGGGCAGTTTCATTGTAATTGAATCACACACGTCTATTTGTCTTACAATCCAAACCGCAATTAATGCGCAGGAACTCAGTGAGGCGCGATGAAAAAGACACCACCTGAACCAGACCGGAATTTACGCATGCAGAACGAGGAACTTCGCAAGACGCAGGAGGCGCTGGAGGCAGAGCGGTCACGGTATTTTGACCTCTACGATCTGGCACCGACAGGCTATTTATCGATAAGCGAAACCGGAATAATCCTGGAGGCCAATCTCACGGCATGCACCATGCTGGGGGTGGCTCGGAATACGCTGGTCCAGCAGCCTTTTTCTCAATTCATCTTTCCTGAAGACCAGGATATTCATTACAAGCACCGCAAAACACTCAAAAAGACCGGTGAAACCCAGACGTACGAACTTCGGATGGTAAAAATGGGCCGGACAACATTCTGGGCACAACTGGTAGCTATTGCTGCACAGGACACCGCAGGCACGCCTATGTGCCGTATCGCCCTAAGCGACATAACGTACCGAAAACAGGCTGAAGAAGATTTACGGCAGGCCAAAACTGATGCCGAAGCAGCCAACATTGCCAAGAGCCGCTTCCTGGCCAGCATGAGCCACGAGATTCGCACCCCGATGAATGGTGTCATCGGCATGATCGAATTGCTGCAGCATACGGTACTAACTGAGGAACAACGCGAATATGCCGAAAATGCCAAACTCTCGGGCATTGCACTGGTGAAACTGCTAAACGACATCCTCGACCTGTCAAAAATTGAAGCGCACAAGATAGAACTGGATCCAATAGCCTTTGACCTGAAACCGGTGATTTCAGAAATCATCAACTTTTTGGCACTTAAAGCCCACGAAAAAGGGATCAGACTTGCCTACTCGATTGATACCGGCGTTCCAACAGCCTTGAACGGCGATGCAGTGCGACTGCGTCAGGTACTTACCAATCTGGTCTGCAACGCTATCAAATTCACGGCCAAGGGCGAGGTAACTCTTCAGGTCAAGAAAGACACCGAAACGGAGCACTCGGCTACGCTCCGTTTTTTGGTTCAAGACAGCGGTATCGGCATCGCGGCCGATAAGCTGAACTATATTTTCGAGCCCTTCACCCAGGCCGACAGTTCCACAACCCGCACATATGGCGGCACCGGACTTGGTTTAACAATATGTAAAGAGTTGGTAGAACTGATGGGCGGAACTATCGGAGTAAATAGCGTTGAGGGCCAGGGCTCTACCTTCTGGTGCACCGTGATAATGGAAAAACAACGTGTGAGTGATCTCCACCTCAGGCAAATACCACTCAATTTCCTCTATAACAGAGGGAAAGACTCTACTGAATTTGACCGCTTAAAGGATTTGGTTTCAGAAGTCCGCTTTGTTACCTCTGA
>JABBNX010000021.1 GCA_019352135.1 Pseudomonadota bacterium | reverse complement strand
AGAGGCATTAGATATCAACTGATTACATTTTTCAACACCTTTGTGGAATGGCTTGCTCTAACAGGTGGCCTCTCGTGTGTCTGGTGCTGCTGATCGTCACGCCGCCTGTTGCCCCTGATCCTCGACAATCGGCTTTACTGTTGCCAACTCCATGATCTTGTCAGCAATCTGCTGCATCGGTTCTCTTAAGCGTTCGGTACACATAATGATATACCCGCCAGTGACGTCATTCCCCATGCTGTGATTAAGAAGTGCTTTCAAGGCATAGTGCGGTATGTCCAGCGATTCAGCAATGGTGATAAACGTGCGTCTCAGATCATGGAAGCAGAACTTCACCCCGCAGGTCTGGATGATATCGCGCTTGTAGTTGTCGGGGTTCGACAGGTACGGGGAAGGATGCTTCCCAGGGAATACATAATCGTTCTCCCCGCCTTGCGCTTTCCGTTGCAGCAGCAGACGGTATGCCTGAACTGACAGCGGCATGGTAACGCGGTCATCTTCCGGTTTCTCCCCTCGTTTCTTTTCCGGCGTGAAAGTGAAGGTCTTTGCATTAAAATCAATGTCTGACCATTTCAGCCGCGCCGCCTCCATCTTACGCAGTCCGGTGAAGAGCAGCAGCAGCATATAGTCGTGACCTTTGGGGTTGTCATAGTCGCTGACCGCCTTGTACCATGCCGGAAGGTCTTTCGATTCGATGTATGTCATTCGGCGTTTACGTGGAGCCCACTCCCGGCCGCGTACCTCCCTGACAGCTTCAACCGGATTGTGTACTATCACCCCAGGATGAAGAGCCATGCCAAGACGGTACAGGCCGCGTAGCAGCTTGATGGAGCTTGCCGCCTGAGTCATGCCGTTGCTCTTCTCCATCAGCGACAGCCGGTCAAGTACCATACTGCCGGTGATAGTGTTGGCCGGTAGTGGTAACCAGTCAGAAAAATGGTTCTTCATCCATGAATCATATTGGTATACTGAGCTTGCCGCCAGTGGCGTTTTCTTGCCTGAAATGTATTGACGATAGAGGTCTTGAATGGTTATTGTCTCGACCTTGGGTTGTGCTTTTGGGTGTGGGTTCTCCCCCATGTCCATGCGTCGCAAGTAATCCTTTGCCGCGTTAAGTGCCTGGGCCGGAGTAAATGTTCCATAGACACCAACAGGAACGAAGGTTTTATTCTGTTGGCCCCTGATCCGTTTATATACGAAGAAGGTCAAAGCTGCTTTGGTGGCTCTGACGCCGAATCCAGATAGTTCCGTATCCAGGTAATCAACTTGACCGGATACCGGCTTGATGATTTCCGCCATGTTCTCTTTCGTAATCTTCAACCGTGGCATAGAGACCTCCAGTAGTAATCATGATTTCTGTAGTGACCAACTCAGTGACCGTATAGTGACCGGAGTGGATAAATTAAAGTACCAAACCAGCACACAAGAGTCAACAAGTATTACGACAATACAATAGGTTAGTACACATGGTTAGACAGTGAAAATCAAACGCCTCGAAATTTCGGGTTTCAAATCCTTTGCCGACAAGGTTGTGCTGGACTTCCAGCAGAATGTAACCGGCGTGGTCGGTCCGAACGGCTGCGGCAAGTCGAATATCGTCGATGCGATCCGCTGGTGCATGGGGGAACAGTCTGCCAAGAACCTGCGCGGCAAAGCGATGGAAGATGTAATCTTTGTCGGCAGTGATAACCGCAAACCACTGGGAGTGGCTGAGGTATCGCTGATATTCTCTACCGAGGATGGCCGTGCTCCGGCCAAGTACCTGGATTATGCCGAGATCCAGCTGACGCGCCGTTTGTACCGCGATGGCGAGAGCGATTATCTGATCAACAAGACCCCCTGTCGTTTGCTGGATATAACCGAACTCTTTATGGATACCGGTGTCGGTACCCGTGCCTATTCTATTATCGAACAGGGCAAGATCGGCCAGATACTGCATTCGCGTCCTGAGGAACGCCGTTTTCTGATCGAGGAGGCGGCCGGGGTTACCAAATTCAAGTCGCGGAAACAGCTGGCTCTCAAAAAGATCGAAGGTACCCGCCAGAATCTGGCCCGCCTGGCGGATGTGCTGGGAGAGATCCGGCGGCAGTTGGCGTCGTTGCAGCGCCAGGCTAAAAAAGCCGAGAAATTTAGAGAGTATCGCGACGAACTGCGTGAAATCGAACTGCTCTTTACCGCGCGGGACTATTGTGAAGTCCAGCGGCAACGGGGAGAAGCCGAACGGGAACTTGTGGTGCTCAATGAACGTATCCGCGAGGTTTTTGCCGCTTCCGCCGTGGGCGAAGCCCAGGCCGAGGAGGCGCGTGTGGCATTGCTGGAGGCTGAAAAACAGCTGACAGTTGCCCAGGAAGAGATTTTTCGCGTCAGGAGCGACTTCAACACAACCGGCAATGGGCTGGAATTTCAGCGCAAGGAATTGTCCGGCCTTGACGGGCGGCTGGCGCGGCTGACGGCAGATGCTGCCGAACTTGATCAGCGGCTTAAGGAGTGCGGCGCCCAACGGGAGCTGCTTGAACTCCGTCGCACCACGAGCGCAGTGGATGCTGCCGGGATGCAGGTGGAACTGGAGCGCTCCGAAGAAGCATTGACTGATCATCAGCAGTCCGAAGAGGAGTTGGGCCGGAATCTGGAGAGTCGTCGCCGGGAACTTTTTACTGCTCTGGCCGAAGCAGCCCAGTTCAAAAGCCGCTCCGAGAACGCCCAGAAACGCCTGGTTACGCTCCGTGAACGGCTCGACCGCCATGGCCGTGAAGCAATGCAGCTGGGCGAGCGACGTGAACAGCAGCGGCAGCGTGCGGTCGTACTGGAGAAAGAAATTGCCGCCGGTCAGAAGGAACAGGAAGAGTTGCTGCTGTATGTTTCTTCTTTGCGCAGTCAGGAGGATGATCTGAAGCGGCGGCTTCCAGAAGTTGAAAAGAGATGGCAGACCAGCCGGGATGGATTAAATCGCAGCTCGTCACGACTCCACTCACTTAAAGAACTGGAAGCCCAGTTTGCCGGTTTTGGCCACGGGGCACGTACGCTGATGAAGGATACCACCCGCAGCTCCCGCTTCAGTGGAGTGCTGGCGGATGCCATCCAGGTGCCTCCCGAACTGGAAGCGGCTTTAGAGTCAGCTCTGGCGGAACGCTTGCAGTGCCTGCTCTGTTCCGAAGATCGGGATGCCATTGAGGCGCTGGAATTTTTGAAAGCAAAAAACGGTGGCCGGGCCGAAATTGCTCTGCCTTTGGAGTGTGTGACGGCGCCACCCATGGTAACAGGCGCCATTCCTCTGATGGAACTGGTACAAATTGACGGCCCGTTTGCCGGATTGATCATGAATTTGCTGACCAGCGTCATGTTGGTTGAAGACCTTGGCGGGGCGCTCAGTTTGGCCCGTCACCACCCTGAGTTGAGTTTTGTCACTCGTTCCGGAGATATGGTCGCCCAAGGTGGGATCGTCAGCGGTGGGTCGAGCGAACAGGTGGGAAAGGGACTAATCCACAAGAAGCGCGAAATCAGAGAGTTGGAACTGGCAGTGGCGCGCCTGGAAGGGGAAGTCGCCACCCTCGGCACGGAGCGCGATGATCTGCGCCGTCAGAGCCAGGAAGTGGCCGATGGGGTGAAAAGTGGCGGAATGCAGCTGCATCAGGCCGAGTTGAAGCTGACCGGACTGCTCAAAGACCGCCAGCAGGCGGTTGATGAAGAAGCCCGCATCGCGGAACGGCTCGAAGTTCAAGCCCTGGAAGCAGAAAACCTTGATGAGGAGCGGACGGCTCTGGAGGCCGAGTTGAAGCTGGCCGGGGAACAACTGGTGCAGACCGGCGATGCCTCAAAAGAGCTGGAACAGGAAACGATCCGTTTGAAGGGGGAGCTTGACGCGCGCCGTGAGCTGTTGAGCGCTGCCCGGGAAAAGGTAACCGCCATCCGGGTGCAAACCGCTACCATCAAGGAACAACATGACGCCGGTTTGCGCGCGTTGTCCGATCTGGAGCGTCAGACGGAAGAGATTGTGCGCCGCATGGCTGCCGACCGGCAGGAAATCGAATCCGGTAATGCTGCCAAACTACAGCTTCAGACGGAGATGAGTGTCGCGACAGAACGTCTGGAAAGTCTTGTTCGGGAGCAGGTGGAGTCTGAGGGGCGGTTGGCCGGTATACGCGGGCGCTTTGAAGAAGCAGGTGCCGCCTTGAATATGATCGAGGCGCGTCTCAAAAGCGCCCGCGAAGAGAATGACGCCGTTCGGCAGTTGCAGGCCGACCTTAATCTTCGCTTTTCGACGTTGACCATGCAGACCGAACATCTGGAACAGTCTTTGCTGGAGCGGAGCCGCATTGCCATGCCTGAGGCCGTTGCCAAACTGGAATCAACCGAATTTGACGAAGCATCCGGGAAGCTTCGCCAGATAGAGTTGCAGCGCCTGTTGGACGAAATGGGCGAGGTTAACCTGATGGCGATTGAGGAGTGCGCCGGGATGGAGGAGCGTTTCACTTTTTTGACCACACAGAGGGATGATCTGGAAGAATCGCTTCGCGGACTGCAGCAGGCCATTCAGCGTATCAACCGCACCACCCGCCAGCGTTTTCAGGAAACCTACAATCTGATCAATGCCAAATTTCAGGAGGTCTTTCCGCGTCTTTTTTGTGGTGGCCGGGCCGAGCTGCACCTCACGGATGAAGAAAATCTGCTGGAAACCGGCATCGATATAATTGTGCAGCCTCCCGGCAAGAAGCTGCAGAATGTGACGTTACTTTCGGGAGGTGAAAAGGCGCTGACTGCCGTAGCGCTGATTTTTTCGATCTTCCTGATCAAACCGACACCATTTTGCCTGCTGGATGAGGTCGACGCGCCGCTGGATGACGCCAATATCGGCCGCTTTAATGAGATGGTCAGAGAGATGAGCGCAATATCGCAATTCATCATCATCACCCACAATAAGGCCACCATGCAGGTAGCCGATACGCTCTATGGCATCACAATGGAAGAACCGGGGGCATCACGGGTTGTTTCGGTGCGGCTGCACTAGATTGATAGCCGCTGCTGGCCATGGACTGTGGCATGTCGTTTGAGGCGGGATGATGTTTCCGGAGGTTGTCCGGTGGCTGCGAACAGTGTAAGGGCGACAATCCCGCCACCCTTACCTGTTCTGACTGTCTCGGATTACTTCTGATGAGGCTTTCCGTTTATCTGTTTCACGATGTCCTCGCTGACGTCCTGAACGTCAACACCGCTGTCAAGGAAGAGCACCTCTTGTTTGACCACGACCGCTGCCAGTTTCCTGGTCGTGCCGATCTCAACGGCAGCCTGTTCTATGGCGGCAATGAGCTCCTTGGTCAGCTTTTCCTTGGTAGCCATAAGCTCCTTTTCGGCGCCCATGCCGAACTTTTGCAACTCTTCAACCTTCTTCTGAAATTCCCTTGCCTTTGCTTCACGCTGTGCCGGTTGCAGGGAAGGCATTATTTGCTCGAGATGTGCCTTCATTTTTTCAAGCTGATGTTTCTTACCGTCCAGTTTTTTTTGAAATTTCTGTTGCTGTTCAATGATCGTGCTCTTGGCTGCTTTTCCCATAGCCGATTCACTGGAAATACGTTCCATGTCAATAACGCCGATCTTGACTGTAGCGGCCGGCGGCGTAGCCGGCAGTACGGCAGGGGTGGTCGGCGCCGGAGCGGGCGGTGCCTGCACGGTAGTTCCCGTGGGGAGGACAGACGGCTGGTTGGCGGCTGATGAAGGGGTGGCGGCAAAGCTGCAGAGCATGGCGGCGCTCAGCAGCAACAGGGGCATTAGTCTCATTGATAATCCTTTCAATAACAATAATTTGTCCGTAAAGGACAGCACAGGTGGTCACGCAGATAATAAAGATCTCTTTAAACAGCAGGGCATACATGACCCGTACACAAATAAAATCGATTTTATTGAAGTATTGCCTTTTCTATTCAATAGAGGCAATAACATGGTTTCGATCATCCCGGTTGTTTTTATCACGTTCGATGTTCATTTGCTACTCACCTTTTGCAGGCAAATTATGCTATATATGCAACATCCGGCAAAGATGACCGGACACGGTCTCTGCCATCTACAAGTCGGGAAATACCGCTTGGAAGCCGGAGAGTCTACTGGCTTTTTACGATAGTGCAGGTGCAAAAGAAAATGTGGGCTGATTATACCTGAATCAGGAGTATGTCATGTCATTTGAAATTATTTTAAAGGATTTGGTGAATCGGGTGCCGCAATCGATCGGCTCCATCCTTGTAGATTGGGAAGGTGAGGCGGTTATGGAGTATTGTCACTGTGATCCGTATGACATCCGTTTTATAGCCGCCCACAAGGGTATTATCCTGGCTCGCCTCAAGGAAATGCAGAGTACTGCGGATATCGGGGAGGTGGAGGACGTTGTTGTCACCTCCAGCAAGGGGCATTTGATCATTGGTTGTATTGATCAGTACTATTCACTGGTTATGAATATCGAACATGGTTGCCCGGCGGCGTTGGCGTTGTATCATTTCCGTCAGGCAATCACTGAATTGAAAAGGGAGATGTGATGGAACCGCAAGAGAAAAAAGGCTTTTTCCGCGGGCTGATCGAAAAAATTTCCGGTGCGGATCCTGCAGAAGGATCACTTGCATCACCGGATTCATTATCTGCGGAGTCGATTTCAGCTCAGCCCTCGATAGAGCCGGAGCCGGCGGGGCAGGAAACTCAGGTGAAGCCCGGTTTTTTTGAACGGCTGAAGTCCGGCCTGAAGAAAACCAAGGATGGCTTGGTGGGGCGTATTGATGTCCTGGTGCTGGGAAAAAAGACGATTGATGCCGACACGCTTGAAGAGTTGGAAGAAATCCTGATCACATCGGATATTGGCGTCAAGACAACGGTAGAACTGATCCGTACACTTGAACAGCGTTTGGGGCGCAACGAATTGAAGGATGGCGAGGCGTTACGTGAGGCACTGAAAGAGGAAATTCTGGCACGGTTGGTTGCCCAGCACCGCCCGCTCGATTTTGGCAGCGCGAAACCGTTTGTGCTGCTGGTGATCGGCGTCAATGGTGTCGGCAAGACCACGACCATCGGCAAGCTGGCCTCCCGTTTCTCGGACTCCGGCAACAAAGTGCTGCTGGCGGCGGCTGATACCTTCCGCGCTGCCGCAGCCGAACAGTTAATTGTCTGGGGTGATCGTTCCGGGGTGGATGTCATTCGCCATAAAGAGGGGGCTGATCCCTCTGCAGTTGTCTTCGATGCGTGCAAGGCAGCGGTTGCTCGTGGCGTCGATGTTCTGATTATCGATACCGCCGGTCGCCTGCATACCAAGGTCAACCTGATGGAGGAGATGAAAAAGATCCGCCGCGTGATCGAGCGTGAAATTCCCGGTGCACCGCATGAAACGCTGCTGGTGCTGGATGCTGCAACCGGCCAGAATGCGGTATCTCAAACCCGTATCTTCAAGGAAGCTGCCGGCGTTACCGGGCTGGCCGTGACCAAGCTGGACGGTACTGCAAAAGGGGGAATTCTGGTAGCAGTCAGTCATGAATTTGCTTTGCCGGTGCGTTTTATCGGTGTCGGCGAGTCAATTGAAGATCTGCGTGATTTTGACCCACAGGATTTCACGGATGCCCTTTTCCAAGCCTGAAAAATCAGGGCACCGAAAGGGGGAAACTATCATGGAACTCTGCGATTTCAATCAATTAGGCCTTGACTTTGTGTGTACTACTTCGTATAGTGAACCCCCTCGAAAGGAAACGGAACTCATGGATCAGGAACTTATAGAATTACTCGAAAAGAAAATCGGTGACATTGTTGAAAAGTATAGCGCCCTGAAAGAAGAGAATGCGCGCTTGAATGAAGAAATCCGGCGTTTTTCAGGCGACCGTGAAGAAATCAAGTCGCGTGTCGACGCAATCCTTGGCAAGCTGGACGGGATTTAGGGCATGATCGTGGTCATTGTATGAAAACAAGCCATGCAGTGACAATCCTTGGTCGTGAACTTTCAGTACGGAGTTCGGCTCCTGAAGCAAAAGTAAAGGCAGTCGAAACATTTGTAAATGGCAAGCTTCAAGAAATCGGCGCTGCTCTTAGAAACGGCGATGCTCAACTGGTGCTGACGCTTGCTCTGCTGAATGCGTCGGAAGAATTGCTTGAGCTGCGATCGCGGCACGAACAGGATGCTGCTTTCGATAACAGAATCAGCAGAATAATCGCGGCGCTGGAAACGGTCTGATTTAACATGGTCTCTCAGGGAGACTTGATCATATATTCGCATAAATTCACTGCCGGTCGGGCTCGTCAGGCTCTGTAATTTCCACGCCTGATTGAAATAATGTTACGCCCGTTGAATATATCCTCACCGAAAGGGAAATAGCTTTTTGAGTAGCATGATCGTAATCATTACCTTTACCTGACAGCACTCACGGCTTTTCACCTCTTCAGCCTCCCTGGTCGACCTTCCCGATTCCGCTTCGGGCCACTCCGCACTCGTCGTATCGAAAGTATTTATATGCCCAAGCGCTCGCTTCGTTCGCAATTGCTGACACTGCGTCGTGCACTCAGTCATGATGCGTGGCTTTCTTCAAGCCGCGCGGCACAACGTAACCTGCTCTCTCTCGATGAGTACGAGCGGTCTGAATGCATCGCGATGTATGCGCCTGCCCATAACGAAACCGATACCGGATTGATTCTTGCCGCCGCATTTCAGGCGGGTAAGCGAGTGCTGTTTCCGGCCGTCTGCGGCCACCAGATGGTGTTTCGCCATGTCGAACGGATTGAAGCGTTACAGGAAGGGGCATTTGGAATTCTGGAACCGTGTCCGACCGGGGACGATCACCAGGCCGACGAAGCTGACCTTATTATCGTCCCGGGGGTAGCTTTTGACCTGACAGGTCACCGGATCGGCTATGGGAAAGGGTTCTATGACCGTTTTCTGCAGCACCCGGAGTGCACCGCCCATCTGGTCGGGTTGTGCCATGACTTCCAGCTGACGGATGGAACAATTCCGGCAGATGTTCACGATATACCGATGGAAATTGTCATCACTGATAAACGAATTATTCGCACCCGCGGAACGGGGGCAGAGAAGTAACCGGAGTTCGCCAGGCGGCCCGGATTTATATACAGGAGGTTGATAGAATGGGTATTGAAGTAATAATTGGCATTGCCATTTCGCTGATGGTTGTCGCAGCCGGATCCTATTTTGCCGGTAACAAGCTCAACAAGAAGGATACAGGATCAATTCTGAAACAGGCTGAAGAGCTTGCCGGCAAGGTGCTCGACGATGCCCGCCGTGAAGCTGATACCATTACCAAGGAAGCACTCCTCAAGGCCAAAGATGCCGCTCTTCAGGCCAAGGAAGAGCATGAACGCAAAACAAACGAAAAAAACAAGGATCTTCAAATTCTTGAAAAAAGATTGGTTCTGAAAGAAGAAAACCTCGATAAAAAAGCGGGTTTGATCGATCAGAAGGAGATGGATGTCCTCAAAAAAGAGCAGGCCGTATCGCAAAAAGAGCAGGTTCTTCTTCAGCGCGACGAAGAACTGAAAAAAGCGACGGATGTTCAAAATGCCCGCCTTGAACAAATTTCCGGCATGTCGGCTGCGGAAGCCAAAAAAGAACTGATGAATGCAATGGAAACAGAGGCAAAGCATGACGCCGCCAAGATAATCAGGGCTATCGAAGAAGAAGCCCGTGAAACAGGCGACAAAAAAGCGAAAGAAATCATGGCACTTGCCATTCAGCGTTACGCTGGTGAATATGTGGCTGAGCGTACCGTCTCTGTTGTGCCGTTGCCGTCTGATGAGATGAAAGGACGTATTATTGGCCGGGAGGGGCGGAATATTCGTGCCCTTGAGGCGGCAACAGGGATTGACCTGATTATTGATGATACACCTGAGGCGGTAATATTGTCCGGCTTTAACCCGGTACGCCGTGAAATCGCCCGGTTATCACTGGAAAAGCTTCTGGCTGATGGGCGCATCCACCCTGGCCGCATCGAAGAAGTCGTGGCAAAGTCAACCGAAGAAGTGGAACTTTCAATAAAAGAAGCCGGCGAACAGGCTGCTTTCGACCTTGGTGTCCATGGCATTCATCCGGAAGTGCTCAAATTGATTGGCCGCCTTAAATATCGCACCTCCTACACTCAAAACGTGTACCTCCACTCACTGGAAGTTGCGTTTCTCTGCGGTATCATGGCAGCTGAACTGGGAATCAACGTCAAACAGGCCAAACGCGCCGGCCTTTTGCACGATCTGGGCAAAGCGGTCGACCACGAAGTTGAAGGTTCACACGCGGTTATCGGCGCCGAACTCGCCCGTAAATACGGTGAAACACCTAAAATTGTTCATGCCATCATGGCCCATCACGAAGATGAGAAACCGAATTCGGTGCTGGCAATTCTTGTGCAGGCGGCCGATGCTCTTTCCGGTGCCCGCCCCGGAGCCCGCCGCGAGATGATGGAAACCTATGTCAAACGTCTCGGTGACCTGGAGCGCATCGCTACATCGTTCGCCGGTGTTCAATCGTCATTTGCGATCCAGGCCGGACGCGAGATTCGCGTCATGGTTTCCAGCGAGCAGGTTAACGATGATCAGTCGGTTGTCATGGCCCGTGATATTGCTAAAAAAATCGAAGCTGAAATGACCTATCCCGGTCAGATCAAAGTAAATGTTATTCGTGAAACCCGTTCTGTCGAATATGCCCGTTAACATATTATTTATAGGCGATATCATTGGTAAACCTGGCCGCCAGGCGTTGTCGCGTGAGTTGCACCGCCTGGTGGACCGGTACACGATCGATATCGTGATCGCCAATGGGGAAAATGCCGCTGGTGGTTTCGGGCTGACGGTCGATGTTGCCAAGGAGTTGTTCAATCAGGGTGTCCACCTGCTGACAAGCGGCAATCATATCTGGGACAAAAAAGAGCAGGTTCCTCTGGTCCTGGCTGATCAGCGCATTATCCGGCCGTCCAACTATCCGGCCGGGGCTCCGGGGGGCGGAAGTGTAATTCTGACAACCCCTGGGGGGGTAAAAGTCGGCGTCCTCAATCTGGAGGGGCGGGTCTATATGAAAACTCTGGAATGCCCGTTTCTGACGGCAGATAAAGAAATAGAGTGGCTGAAAAAAGAGACGTCGATCATTTTTGTGGATTTTCATGCCGAAGCAACCTCAGAAAAATCGGCATTGGGATGGTATCTGGACGGTAGGGTCAGCGCCCTGGTCGGGACTCATACCCACGTTCAGACTGCTGATGAACGAATTCTCCCGCACGGGACGGCATTTCTTACCGATGCCGGCATGACCGGCAGTTTTGATTCTGTGATCGGGATGGGGAAGGAAGAGACAATTCACCGTTTCCTGACCCAGTTGCCTGCCAAGTTTGAAGTGGCAAAGAAAGACATTCGCCTTAATGCCGTTGTGATCGGGGTTGACGAGATCAGTGGCAAGGCTGTGAGTATTGAACGCATAAATATTTCCTGCTGAAACAGCTCCAAGGAGTAGCAGATATGTCCGTAGCAGAACAGATGGCCGTCATAAAACGCGGCACGGTTGAAGTTCTTGTTGAAAAGGAACTGGAAGAGAAACTGGCAAAGTCGATCGCAACCGGAGTGCCATTGATTATAAAGGCGGGCTTCGATCCGACCGCACCCGACCTGCATCTGGGACACACCGTACTGATCCAGAAATTACGCCAGTTCCAGCAGTTAGGGCACGAGGTCAATTTTCTGATCGGCGATTTTACCGGCATGATCGGCGACCCGACCGGCAAATCCGAAACACGCAAGGTGCTGACACGCGATGATGTCCTCAGGAATGCCGAAACCTACAAGGAGCAGGTGTTCAAAATCCTCGATCCGGTGAAAACGAAGGTCGTATTCAACTCCACCTGGCTGAACGAGCTCGGCTGCGGCGGCATGATCGGGCTGGCTTCCAAGTATACCGTCGCCCGGATGCTTGAGCGGGATGACTTTCACAAACGGTATACGACCCAGCAGCCGATTGCCATTCACGAATTTCTCTATCCACTGATTCAGGGGTATGACTCTGTTGCGATGAAGGCAGATGTGGAGCTGGGCGGAACTGACCAGAAATTTAACCTGTTGATGGGACGTGAGCTGCAGCGGGAATGGGGGCAGTCACCGCAGTGCGTCCTGACCATGCCGCTCTTGGAAGGCCTGGATGGTGTTAATAAAATGTCCAAATCACTTGGCAATTATATCGGCATCAACGAGGCGGCTGACGAAATATTCGGCAAAATCATGTCCATATCGGATAATCTGATGCTGCGCTACTATGAACTTCTTTCCGACCTGACTCTGGCCGGGCTGGAACAATTGAAAAGTGATCTTGCGGACCATTCGCTTCACCCGATGGCGGCCAAGAAACGCCTGGGGCGAGAAATCGTGTCCCGCTTCCACGGCACCGGCGCCGGAGAAGTTGCGGAGGAGAACTTTGTCAAACGCTTTAAGGATAACGAGATCCCTGAGGATATGCCGCAGGTGAGCTTCGTGCTGGCCGATGGTTCAATCCTGCTGGCCAGAGCTATGACCGAGGCCGGTCTGACCAAGTCCAACGGTGAAGGGCGCCGCGCTATTGATCAGGGAGGGGTGAAGTTGAATAACGATAAAGTCAGCGACACCAACGTGGAGCTGACCGCTGCCGGAGAGTATATCGTCCAGATAGGCAAGCGCCGTTTTGCAAGGATAATTGTTATATAGTCAGTATGTTACATGACGTTACCAAAACGGGACCGGCACTTAGTCGGTCCCGTTTTGGTAACGTGAGTTCCTCACGTGAGGATCTGTGGCGAACAATCTAAAACCGCACTAATTAGTGTGTTTTTTGTTGATATTTCTTTTACACTATGCAAAATAAAGGACATGAATGATCATGTTAATCTTTAATGGACCGTGATTGAAAGGTAGCCGACCATATAATCCAAAATTCTACACCTCTTAAGACCTGCAAACTACCAACGTCTCCTGGATTTCATCGAAAAGGTATTTTTATGCATATTGACATGAAGGGTAGCGGATTGCAGAACGACCAGATCTGCAACCTGCCGATAAATACCAGCCGTTACGAACAGTTGCGCCATGCCATCGACCAGCACGCGATTGTCAGTGCCACTGACGAGCACGGCACGATTGTCGAGGTTAACGATACGTTCTGTGCAATCAGCGGCTACAACCGCAGCGAACTGATCGGCCAGAACCATCGCATTGTCAAATCAGGCGTTCATTCCGACTCTCTGTATCGGGACATGTGGGGGACGATAACTAAGGGCCGTGTCTGGCAGGGAACGGTCTGTAACCGCAGGAAAGGTGGCGGCTATTATTGGGTAGAGGCCACAATCGTACCGATCCTTGATGAACAGGGGCGGCCATGGCGCTATATCTCGATCCGTACCGATATCACAGCGTTCAAGCAAGCCCACGAACAGCTGTCTCTTGAGCTGGGACGAACCCATGCCCTGCTTGAGGCACTGGGGGAAGGGGTTTTCGGTGTGGATTCTCTGGGTGTGTGCACTTTTATCAATCCGGCTGCCCTGGCCATGCTTGGCTATGAACAAGATGAGGTATTGGGGAAAAACACTCATCAGCTCTTTCATTGCACAGTTGATCCTACCGCTCGAGTGCCGGAGGGAGAATGTCCGGTCTGCGACACCCTGATGGACGGAATACCGCGCAAGACGGATGATAACAATCTCTTTTGCAAAGATGGCAGCTACCTTCCGGTCAGCCTGTCCGTGAGTCCGATCGGTTGTAGTGACGGCGGCAGTGGCTGTGGCGTCGTTGCCGTTTTTCGTGATTTGAGCCGACGCAAAGCGATGGAAACAGGCCTGATAAACGCACGTGATGAAGCACAGGCCGCCAACCGGGCAAAATCTCTGTTTCTTTCCAACATGAGTCATGAACTGCGTACGCCTTTGAATGCGATCCTCGGTTTTGGCCAGCTTCTTGAGGCCGATCACGGACTTAACCCGGACCAGCTTGATTCGGTACAGGAGATAACTGATGCCGGAGGTCATCTGTTGGAACTTGTGGACGAGGTACTGGATCTGGCCCGAATCGAGTCCGGTAGACTGGTCCTCATGCCGAGACCGGTTCTCTTGGATGACCTGATGGACGAATGCCTGTCGCTGGCTACCCCGCAGGCCGCGAACCGGGGAATTTGCTTCATCCTCCCGGCTGTATCGGGATGTACATTGTATGCTGATCGAACGCGCCTGAAGCAGGCTCTGGTCAATCTGCTTAGTAATGCAGTCAAATATAACCGCCCCACTGGGCAGATACGTCTGGAATATGAATTGTTTCCGGTCGAGCGGCGCATCCGTATCCATGTGCATGATACCGGTGCCGGTATTGCTTCGGATAAGCTTTCAGAGCTGTTTCAACCGTTTCACCGGCTTGGGCAGGAACTGGGTGAAGTGGAAGGTACCGGTATCGGCCTGGCGATCACCAAACAACTTGTCGAGGCGATGGGAGGAACGGTGGGGGCGACCAGCATCCTCGGCGTGGGGAGTGACTTCTGGCTGGAACTCCCACTGGAAGAAGGACCGGCTGCCATGGGCATATCATCATGAAGGGGGCGTTTTTGGCCTACTACCGGCAAGGAAAGGGTCTCCATGTCATGTAATGCTTCACCAGGGTGCGAACAAGAAAAAACGGTGAAATCGGCGTCCGGAAGGGTGGTGCTGTTCTCTCTTTTAAACGGCTGTGTACTGCTGTTAGTGGCAATTGCGGTGGCAGGCTTTTATAATCGGGAACTGCCTGTGTCGGGCCAACGGGGCGAATGGTACGCCCTGCTCGTCTCTTTTTTACTGCTGGTTACGGGAGTGATTGCCGGTTTTGTGTGGATAAAGCGGTGCTACCTCTCGTCGCAAAAACTTCTTGCCGGCAGGCTCGACGGAGTTCTTGCCAACATACCGGTATTGGTAGCGATACGGAACCGGCACGGATTGATCGTTGCCTGCAGTAACAAGTTTCGCAGCTTTTTCGGACTTTCCGTTGATGACATGATGGTGAGCAACAGCCAACTCTACCCGCCGGATGTCGCTGCGATTATGAACAGCGAGATTGATTCGGTCAGAAAAGAAGGGAAGCATGCGCAATTCGAGATCACCTTTCCTGATTTGACCGGGCGGCAGCGAACGTTTGATCTATATGCATTTCCTCTTAATCGCAGTGTGGATGGCATCGTGGAAGAGGTCGGTTCTTTTGCCGTCGAACTGACCGAGTTGCGGATAACTGAAGCAGCCATGCGGCAGGCTCTGGAGGATGCCGAGACCGCCAATCGGGCCAAGAGCGAGTTTCTTTCGCGCATGAGCCATGAACTGCGGAACCCGATGAACGCCATTATCGGCTTTACGCAACTGTTGGAAGATGATCGGAACAATCCGCTTTCCGATGACCAGCAGGATAGTCTCCACGAGATCAGCAAAGCGGGACATCATCTGCTTACATTGATCAATGAAGTGCTGGATCTTGCCAGGATCGAGAGTGGCCGGTTGTCGCTCTCTCTGGAGGCTTTGGAGCCTCGGGAACTGTGTCTTGAGTGCATCTCCCTGCTCAGGCCCTTGGCCGAAAAGCACGGCATCACCGTTACCCTTGCCCCAGGGACGCCGGCCCGCGTCAAGGCGGATCGTATCAGGCTGCGCCAGGTGCTGATCAATCTTGTATCCAATGGAATCAAGTACAATCGTGACGGCGGGAAAGTTGAGGTCGGATGCGATCTGGAACCGGACAGTTTCCTGCGGATCTGGGTGCGTGACACCGGACACGGCATTGAGCCGGAGTTTTTACCGTCTCTGTTTCAGCCCTTTGAGCGTGCTGCAACCGTTGATGGGCTGATAGAGGGTACCGGCATCGGTCTGGTTCTCTCAAAGCGATTGACCGAGGCAATGGGAGGAACAATCGGTTTTGAAACCAGCCTTGGCTGCGGTAGCCTGTTCTGGGTGGAATTGGTCCAGGCAGAGCAGATGGAAGAGATGGAAATGTCACCTGATGCTCCAACGGCACCTCTGCCGGTTTCGTCCGAGCGCACACGCAGAGTGCTGTATGTCGAAGACAACCTGGCTAATATGCGGCTCGTGAAAAAAATCATATCCGGTCTTGGCGGTATAGAGCTGCTTACCGCGGAATCTGCAGAAGCGGGGCTGGAACTGGTCCGTATCGGCAGGCCCCACCTGATTCTGATGGATATCAACCTGCCCGGCATGGATGGCTTTGAAGCTCTTGGACTCCTGAGGCAGAACCCGGAAACACGGGCTATTCCGGTAATAGCGGTGACAGCCAGCGTTATGGCGGATCAGGTACACCGGCTGAAAGAGGCCGGTTTTGATGACTACCTGGCCAAGCCGATCAACCTGCAGCATTTTGTTGCAGCGGTTGATGCCTTATTGGATAAAAATGCTTCGGAGGATACGAAATGACAGAGTCTGTTGAAACCACGCATAACAGCAGGATACTGATCGTTGACGACGAGCCGGCCAACCTGAAACTGCTCGATAAAATGCTGAGGGCCGAGGGGTATACAAACCTGGTGTGCATTGCTGATCCGCGTCAGGTGCGGGATGCCTATTGCGCTGAAGTGACGGCGCTGATTCTCCTGGATATCAATATGCCGCATCTGAATGGCTATGAGGTGATGGCGCAATTAAAGGAACTGGGCGATCCATTGCTTCCTCCGATTCTTGTCCTGACCGCCCAGTCCGGGCGGGACTTCCTGATGCGGGCTCTCAACGAAGGTGCCCGTGACTTTCTCAGCAAGCCATTTGACCGGTATGAACTTCTGGCCAGGGTCAGAAATCTGCTCGATGCCCACTTGGCGCTGCGGCTCAAGGTGGACCAGCAGGGGGTTCTTGAAGAAATGGTGCGGAAACGTACTGTTGAAGTGGTTCAGTCCCGCCTGGAAATCGTACAACGGCTCGGGCGGGCTTCGGAGTATCGCGATAATGAAACCGGGCAGCATATCCTGCGCATGAGCCATAGTGCTGCCCTGCTGGCCAAGCAGGTCGGATGGAGCGAGGAACGCTGCAACCTGATGCTGTACACCAGTACCATGCATGATCTGGGGAAAATCGGCATTTCCGACACCATTTTGCTGAAGCCGGCGCGATTGACGCCGGAAGAACGGGCAATCATGGAAACCCACACCACCATTGGTGCTGATATCCTGTCCGGTTCAAACAACGAACTGCTCGAAACAGCCCGGATCATAGCGCTGACACATCACGAAAAATGGGATGGCAGTGGTTACCCAAGTAAGCTCGCAAGTGAAGGCATTCCCATGGAAGGTCGTATCGCGGCAATTGTCGATGTCTTCGATGCGCTTACCTCTGTCCGTCCCTACAAAAAAGCCTGGTCTGTGGATGATGCTGTCGCTGACATCCGTATGAACAGCGGGACTCATTTTGACCCGATACTTGTGGAACATTTTTTAACAATCCTGCCGGGAGTGCTTGCCATTATGGAGTGTTTTTCGGAAAGATGAGCTGCGAAAGCGTATGGACAGTCTGTAGTCAATCTTGCAATAATACGCAATTATGTTACTGTCTCTGCGCGATAATCAATGAGGAGGAGAAAATATATGGGCTTCTTTGGGAACGGCGGTAAGGCGGAGTTAATCGAGAAAGATGCTGAAATCAGGAAGCTGATGCAAATGATTGATAATGTGGATAATATTGTCATGCTCTGTGATGCTACGCCTGAAAACAAGGTATTTTACATGAACACACGGGCAAAAGAGTTGTTGCAGAGGCATCGCTCAGAGTTAAATGCCGGATTGGGAGGGGCGGATGTGGGCAACGCTTCTGATAACTCCATTCACCAGTACCACAAAGATCCCGGTCGCGTGAAACGGCTCTTTTCGAACCCGCGCACCGATCTGCCCCACACGGCTGAAATCCCGATCGGTTCGATTACCCTCAGAACCACCGCATATCCGATCTGGGACAGTGCTGACAGCAGCACGGTGCTCTGCTTTATGGCCTGCTGGAGTGATATCACTGCCGAGAAGATGATAAAAGATCATCAATATAAAGAAATTGAACGGAAAAATTACCTGGAGGAGCGTGTCCATCAGATCGCAACTGCGATGGAAGAAATGAGCATGACCGTCAACGAGGTGGCCGGCAACACCAGTAATGCATCCGATTCTGCTTCCCAGGTATCCGAAAATGCCTATGAAGGGCAGAAAGTTGTCAATCAGGCGGTTCAAGAGATGCAGAAGGTTGCAGAGGTCGTCAGGTCATCGGCGGTTATTGTCGGTAATCTGGGAGCAACGTCGGAAAAGATCGGCGAGTTTGTCAATGTCATCAACGAAATTGCCGATCAGACCAACCTGCTGGCCTTGAATGCCGCTATTGAGGCTGCCAGAGCCGGTGAAATGGGGCGCGGATTTGCGGTGGTGGCCGATGAGGTTCGCCGGCTGGCGGAACGGACCATGACTTCGACCAAGCAGATTAGCACCATGGTTGGCGAGATCCAGAACGGTACCCGGCTGGCGGTTGAATCCATTGACCGGGGCAAGGCTGAGGCGGAAAAGGGGGAGGCGCTTTCGCATAAGGCTGAAGAATCGCTGAACTCGATTGTCCAGTCTATTGAAGAAATCAAGAACATGATTGCCCAGATTGCGACCGCCTCGGAAGAACAGGCGGCGACGGCAACAGTGATTGCCAGCAATCTGGAAGAGATATCACGCGGGTAATGCCGGCAGGAATGGGAAAACAACAAGAGGGGGACGGCGTGTCCCCCTCTTGCCTGAACGTCATTCTAAAACGATTACATCTCCATAATTACCGGCAGTATCACCGGCCGCCTCTCAATGGTTTTTTTGCAGAAACGGCGCAGAGCCTGGTGGACTGCACTCTTAACCTCTTCACCATCACAGCGCATTTCGGCATTAAGTTCTTCCAGAGCACACGTTACGACCGTGCGGGCATTTTCCAGATATTCCTGATTTTCATCCTCAAAAACAAAGCCGCGTGAGACAATGTCAGGGCCGTAGATCAGGGCACCCGTAGACATGTTCATTCCGATGATGACGACGATCATGCCATCCTCGGACAGGTGCTTGCGATCTCTCAGAACGATTCTGCCGACGTCACCAACCCCTTTGCCGTCCACAAAGACCCTGCCGGATTCAATGTTTTCTACGATTGCAGCAGTGTCTGAATAAAAAGAAACCACTTCGCCATTGGTTGCCAGGAGGCAGCGTTCTTCAGGTATGCCGACCTTACGGGCCAGCTGGATATGTTTGAACAGATGGCGATATTCTCCATGGATCGGAATGAAGAAGCGCGGTTGCACGGTGTTGAGCATCAGCTTGAGCTCTTCCTGGCTGGCGTGCCCGGAAACATGCACTTCGGAAACTTTTTCGTGAAAGACTTCGGCGCCGCGGCGGTAGAGATGGTTGATCAGTTCTGAAATGGTACGCTCATTGCCGGGGATGACACGCGAGGAGAGGATGACCGTATCGCCCTTTTCGAGCTTTATCTGTTTATGGTCGTCCATCGCTATCCGGGTCAGGGCGCTCATCGGCTCCCCCTGGCTGCCGGTGGAAATAATGCAGACCTGCTCAGGCGGAAGGTGCGGGAGCTCCCTCAGGTCCATCAACTGTGCGTCGTCGATGGTCAGATAGCCCAGGTCACGGGCGATCTGAACATTTTTTACCATTGAGCGGCCATTCAACAGGATCTTTCTGCCGCACAGAGTCGCGACATCGGCAACCTGCTGGACACGGTGGATGCTGCTGGAGAATGCTGCCACGATGATCCGGCCCCTGCATTTCGGGAAGATGTCGGCAAACGCTTCACCGACATATTTTTCGGAAAGGGTATATCCCTCGCGCTCCACATTGGTTGAATCCGACAACAGTGCCAGAACCCCCGCTTCGCCGTAGCGCGACAGGCTGGCAAGATCGGTCAGTTGCCCGTCGACCGGGGTGTGGTCTATCTTGAAATCGCCGGTGTGGATTATGACCCCCTCCGGAGAGGTTATTGCCAGGGCGCAGCCGTCAACGATTGAATGGGCCACCCGCAGGAATTCGACCTGAAAAGGACCGATGTGTACGGTGTCACGAGGCTTGACGGTTACCAGTTCAACGGCGTTGTCCAGCTTGTATTCCTCCAGCTTGGCGCTCACGAGGCCGAGCGTCAGAGCAGTGCCGTAAACCGGCACATTCAGCTCCTGCAGGACAAAGGGAAGGGCGCCGATATGATCCTCGTGTCCGTGGGTCAGGCAGATCGCCCGGACATCTTCGGACCGTTCACGAAGCCAGCTGATATCAGGGATTACATAATCGATCCCGAGCATGTCGGGAGAAGGAAACATCAGGCCGCAATCGACAATCATAATATCGTTGCCGTACTGGTAGGCCATCATGTTCATGCCGATTTCGCCTAAGCCGCCGAGAGCGACAATCTGCAGCGCCGCAGGTGATTCTAATTCATCCATAGGTCATCTTTCATGTTGCAAGGGTATCAACGCAGCTATCTTTTTATCGCATTTTTCGATCCATGCCTTGCCGGGTGTAACCAGCCAATGGTCGGCGTAGAACGAACTGCGCAGAGAGCGATACGCAATCAGGGCACGGGTGATATCTCCCAGACGTTCATTGGTTTCACCAATGCTCCACAGGTGTGCTGCGGCTTTTTCGATTGTCGGATTGAAGGGGATATACATGTGCAGAGCGGACTCAAATCCGGCAATAGCGCCCGGGAAGTCGCCCCTGCGGAGCGCCGCTTCACCTTGGGAAAACTGGCTGTTCATACGCCACCAGACACTCGCATAAAGGATCAGCAGGCTGAAGAAAATGATGATAATGCTATTGATGAGGGCACTTTTTACCTGATTGTTCATCACATCACCTGACGGACTAAAAAAAATTGGGGATAAATGTCAAAAGCACACCCAGCGCGAACACAATGACACCGCCGAGCACAACGACTGCTGCAGCGATGTCAAGAGGGCTTTTCAGGCGGTGTGCCGCAGGCAGTCCCCAAGCCATGCCGGCCAATCCTGCTATAATCAACAGTATATACTGGTAGCCAATGTTCATTCAATGCTCCAGAGTGGATTCAATCCGGTCTCGCACCGTTTCCATCATCCACGTTTCCGACTCGGTTCGGCGGAGTTCGGAAGGTGCGACAACGGGTGGATGCAGGGTAATGGTTATATCGCCGCTATAGAGCTTGATCTGATTGGCCGGATTGATTCTGCCGCTGCCGTTAATGGTGACCGGAATCACCGGTACAGCTGCTTTGCGGGCGAGAATGAAGCCGCCGCGTTTAAACGGCAGCAGGTTGCCGTCCGGCGTGCGGGTTCCCTCGGGAAACAGCACGACACTCTTGCCGTGACGAATCGTAGCCGCAGCCTCATCCATGCTCTGCAATGCCTTGCGTCCGTCGCCGCGATCCAGCGGAATATAGCCGCCGCGCCGCATTGAGGGGCCAAAAATGGGAATCTCAAAGAGTTCTTTTTTTGCAATCCAATGGATCTGGTTCGGAATAGCGGCCAGAAGCGACAAGATATCAAAATTGCTCTGGTGATTGCTCATGAAGATAACCGGGCCGTCCGGAAGGTGCTCTGCACCGGTAAGCGTGATCGTGATACCGTTCATCGCCAGCGCCAAGCGGGCCCACAGCCGGGCATGCCACGCATAGAGGCGACCGGATGCATCAAACAACGTCGAGATAAAGGCACTGACCGAAAAAAGAAGTGTCAGCGGGATAAAAACCGCAAGATAGAGGTATGCGCGAACCATCACAAACTCCTGATATAAACTCTGATAAATTACAATGGTATCATAGGCGAGTCAAACGAATTATAGGAGGATCGCTGCAAGTAGAGGCTAATCCAGCGTTGTGCGCAAGCGTTTTTTATCGGACAGCAGCCGCTTTTCGGTGAGACGACCTTCTTTTGCCCGCTTCGGTACGCGGGTGGCAACCCTTTTCTTGACTATGCGCTCGCGTCGTTCCAGCGCGATTCGCAAGCGTTCCATGGCAACCTCACGGTTTTGAAACTGGCTCCGGTTTTCCGAAGCCTGGGCAACGATCCCGGTCGGCAGATGGCGGATGCGCACGGCAGAATCGGTTGTATTGCGATGCTGCCCTCCCGGACCGGAGGCCCGATAGAACTCGACCTTTATGTCTGCTTCGCGTATTTCCGTGGTCATGGCATGTTCATCCCTTTACGCAGGTTACATATTTGAGATAGCGTCCTTCCGGGAATGTGACCGGATAGGGGAAATCTTCCGGCTGCCCGAGCACTGAGACTACCCGCACGTCACTGCCGGCCTGAAGTGCTCCCCGGCGCAGTTCTTTGAGGTATTCGGCAATATCCACCTTCTGGTGGTTGGACGAAGTAATCAACAGTCCGGTGCCGGTCAGCAGCGACAGAGCGGCTGCAACCAGATCCGAGGTGCCGCCGCGGGTGGTAAAACGGCTCTTGGCCGTGGTGGAAAATGAGGGCGGGTCCATCAGGATAATGTCAAATGTTTTTCCGCCCTGTGCCAGTTTGCCAAGTACCGCAAGGCAGTCACCAACGATGAATTCATGCTGCGCGGGGTTGAGGCGGTTGGCCGCGAAATTGTCTCTGGCCCAGTCGGTATAACCGGGTGAGGCGTCTACACTTGTTACCTGTGAGGCGCCGGAAGCTGCTGCCGCTACCGAAAAGGCGCCGGTGTAGGAGAACAGATTGAGCACCCGTTTTCCCTTGACCCGCCCCATCAGATCGCGGCGGTTGCGGCGCTGGTCCAAAAACAGCCCGGTGTTTAATCCCTGTTCCAGAGTCACGAGAAAGGTGAGGCCATTCTCGGTAACCTCAAGACGCTGCGGGGCAGCTTTTCCCGTAAGGAGGCGTCCGTACTTTTTACTGTCGCTGACCGCTTCCAGTTCGCGGGTTTTCTGCGGACGGCTTTTTTTCGTAGATGCCGTGCGGCGAGAGCACCTCCTCAAGAATCTGAGTGATCAGTTTCAGGTGCGGTCGCCAGGCGGCACTATAGAGCTGCAGCATCAGGTAACCGGCATAGCGGTCAACGGTCAGGCCGGGTAGGCCATCTCCTTCGGCGTTCACAACACGATAGGCGTTGGAATCGCTCAGGTCGGCATGGCGACTGCGCAATTTTATGGCGCTCTGAAGCCGCTCCGTCAGCCAGTGACGATCAAGTTGTATCCGTTTTCGGTCCAGCACCCGGGCAACGATCCGCTCGCCGGGATCAAGGAGAGCCGTGGCCAGAAAATGGCCCTGGCTGTCGCTCAGCTCTATGGTCTGCCCGGCATTGCCGGCGGGCCACTTACGGGTATAGGCATCAGCCACCACCCACGGGTGCCCCAGTTCCAGCATTCTGACGGTTTCCGGTCCGACAATATGCGATGCTTGTTTCGTTTTCACCAAAATCTCCTTCGTCTATTTCGAAAACTTGCCACCGCAATCATCTTGTCCGCCACGGATCTTTTCGACGGCGTGGCCGATAGCCGGCCAGACCGCCTCCAGGTTTTCCACGGCGCCTTTGGGGCTGCCGGGGAGATTGATGATCAATGCCTGGTGCCGAATACCGGCGACGGCACGGGACAGGGAAGCCATCGGTGTTTTCTCAAGGCTCTTAAGGCGCATCAGTTCGCCGAGTCCCGGGATGGCTCGCTCAACTACCTGCAGCGTTGCCTCGGGAGTTACGTCACGGGGCGAAACGCCGGTGCCGCCGGTGGTCAGGATCAGGTCGGCCGCGTCGGCATCAGCCCATTCCGTCAACACCGTTACAATCTGTTCAAACTCATCGGCAATGACGCGGGTCTGGACAACCTGCACTTCACGCTCAGTCAGCCAGGCCATCAATGTCGGGCCGCTTTCATCAACCCGCTCGCCGCGCGAACCCTTGTCACTCAATGTCAGGATAGCCGCTCTCATCAGTACCCCCCTTGTACCTGTTTTTGCTGCGGTAAATGCCGGATCTTTCGATCAAAGACCGTAAACAGCGTTGTATGTATCCAATCCTCCGGAGAGATTGACACATTTAGTGAAACCGTGCGCGGTGAGAATGCGGCTGGCGATGTAGCCGCGCAATCCGATCTTGCAGAAGACCAGAATGGTTTTGTCATGCGGCAACCTGGAAAGCTTGTGGCGCAGGATGTCGATCGGTATGTTGACGGCTCCGTGAATTGTACCTGTCATGAATTCATCGGGTGAGCGCACATCAAGGATGAATGCCCCTTCATCAATGGCACGCTTGACGCCGTCAAAAGATATGCTCCGGACGAGTCCATCGAGGATGTTCTGTGCGACAAATCCTATCATGTTGACCGGGTCTTTGGCGGATGAATAGGGTGGCGCATAGGCATGCTCGATCTCGGTCAGGTCATCTACGGTCATGTTCCCCTTGATGGCCGTTGCAATCACGTCGATCCGTTTGTCCACCCCTTCGTTCCCGATGGCCTGGGCACCGAGGACACGGCGGGTTTCCGGCGAAAAGAGAAGTTTGAACGAGAGCATGGCCGCACCGGGGTAGTAGCCTGCATGGTGCCCCGAATGGGTGATGACACTCTTATACGGAATGCCTTCATCCCGGCAGAACTTCTCGGTAGCGCCGGTCACCCCGACCGCCAGATCAAAGACTTTCGCAATGGCGGTGCCCATGGTACTGGTATAGCAGCGCGTCGTGATGCCATTGATGGTGTCAGCGGCGATTCGCCCCTGCTTGTTGGCCGGTCCTGCCAGCGGCACGGCGGTTTTTTTGCCGGTAAACGGGTTTACGACTTCAATGGCATCGCCGGCGGCGTAAATGTCAGGCTTGTTTGTCCGGAGATGCTTGTCGACGATTATATGCCCGCGGGCGCCAAGCTGAATGCCGGAATCGGCAAGAAAACCGGTATTCGGTTTTACACCGATGGAGAGCAGCACCAGATCCGCTTCAAGATGCGTCCCGCTTCCAAGCTGCGCCAGCACCCCTCCTCCGGAGAGCGGCTCAAACCCGGTCACCGTTTCGTTCAGATACAGCTCGATATGGTTCTTTCGCAGTTCACGATGCACAAGAGCTGCCATTTCGGGGTCAATAACATTCATTACCTGTGGCGCCATTTCAACCAGTGCCACGCGTATACCACGGAACCGAAGATTTTCGGCCATCTCCAGTCCGATAAACCCCCCACCTACCACAAGAGCAGTGCTGACGGTGCCGCTGTCAACTTTCTCCCTGATTTCATCCGTGTCCGGAATCGTCCAGAGGGTTTTTATCGCCGGATGGTCACAGCCGGGAATTGTCGGTCTGACCGGCGAGCCACCGGGCGCCAGCAGCAGGGTGTCGTAAGTCTCATGATATTGATCACCGGTGAGGATATTCTGTATGGTTACTGTTTTCGTATCCGGATGGATGGCAACCGCTTCGTTGTGTATCCGCACCTCGACATTGAAGCGCCGCTTGAATGATTCGGGTGTCTGCAGCAGAAGCTCATCTCGGTCGCTGATCTCGTCACCGATATAGTAGGGAAGGCCGCAGTTTGCATACGAAACATATCCTCCGCGCTCAAGAACGATAATTTCTGCGTTCTCGTCAAGACGTCTCAGTCGTGCAGCCGCAGACATGCCGGATGCAACGCCACCAATGATAAGATGTTTTACCATAATTCCTCCAAATTATTTTATTAATCACATACTAACAGATTCGGTGCTTCAAATGACGGGGATAGCTATGGCCACAACGGGCAGCTCACCCCAAGGCATTCCTTGTTCCGTGATGCCTGGGAGCAGGCGAATGGCTCAACGTGCGGCAGGTCAAGATCCCACAATTCACGAGCAATCGTAAAGCCGCACTGCAGAGCTATCCAGCAATCCCGTTGGCAACAGCGGGCTGCTTCATGTCCGGCAATCGCTGCAAGCACCTTCTGGACGATTTTCTGTACGGTCTGGCGAGGTGATGCTTTGAGAGGGGTGGCTTCCAGAAGGACACTGAAGGCGATACCGACTCCTGCCGCCGCGCCGCAGATCCCCATGAATCCGCAACTGCCGCCGCTCACTTCTCCGCCACGTTGAATGGCGGATCTGAGTTGTTCCCGTGTAATCGGCTGCCCCGTATTACGCAGGCAGGCCAGCAGAACGCCCGGTACCAGGGCATGATACTGGGGGCCATGCAGCGGAATGGACGGATGCTGCCGGATCTCCCTGAAGAGGGTAACCGGGTCGACCGCTGCGGTCGTCGCGCAGAGATGCTCGATAACCTCACGGGCAGTGCCGGTATGGCAGCGGTCACAAACGAAGTGGCCTTCCCGGCAGCAGGCATTTGCCGGGAGAGGCTTGCCGCAGAAGTGGCAAAGGCTTTCCCGTTCGACAGTGTGGTAAATGAGCGGCGCACCACAGACGAGACAACCGTCAGAGTGTGGCGTCTGCGGCAGTGCCGACGGCGGTGCACTCTGTGCTTCAGGGGGAAGGCAGCAATTTGCCCCGGCTGCAATGGCCACGTTCGTAACAAACCCCTGCTCATCAAGCTGCCAGAGCTGGCCACCCAGGAGCTTGGCATCGCGTGGGGTAACCATGGACGTTTGTCCGGGACGGAGCCATTGCCCGCCAGGGGTCAGCAGAGCTTTCGCCGGTCCGGGGTAGAATACGCTGACGCGTGCAGATTCGATGTGTTCCGGTTTGTTGGCGGCAAAGGTCAGTGAGAAAAAACGATGGCCGTTCACAACCCGGTAGGGGAGCCGTTTTAATACCCTGAAGTTGGTGAAGCCACTTTCCTCCATTATTCCCAGAAGGTCTTTCTGGGTCATTGCGCCGCTGATGCACTCACCCCGCAAGGTTTCGTCATTCAGGATTGATGCGTCCGGCTCGGTCTCACAAACGATATCCGCCGCCACCAGACGGCCACCGGGCGCCAATACGCGCAGAATTTCGCTGAAGGTGAGACGTTTGTCGCTTGACAGGTTCAATACGCAGTTGGAGACGACGAGGTTTGCATCGTTATCCGGCAGCGGCAGCTCTTCAAGAAAACCCTTCAAAAAGTGCAGGTTGTCGTATCCGAGCGACTGTTTGACCTCAACAGCTCCCGTGCGGGCCAGATCCAGCATCGGTTCCAGCATGTCTATGCCGGTGACGCTTCCCCGTGGGCCAACCAGCCGGGCGGCGATGAAGCATTCCACGCCACTGCCGCAGCCCAGGTCAACCACCCGCTCGCCGGCAGCGGGTTCAGCATCCATCACCGGACTGCCGCAGCCATAGCCACGGAAACGATATGCTGCCGGGATATGGTCGATCAGGGTGTCGTCATAATGAACCGGGTTCAGGATCTCACTCCGCTTGTCGCCGGCAGCAGCCGCATAATAGGCGCCGATACGACTGCGGCCGTTTGCTGCCCCGCCCAGCGACAGCAGGCAGTTGGTATGGCAGACGGCTACCGGACCATGGCTGCCGCAGTTTGCCAGCAGTTCACCCATTTTCAGCCGCAGGGCTGGGCCGGTCGCTTCAGGCAGGCGGTCTGCGGCTTGCATGATCAGATGCAGAGCCAGCTGTTCCAGCAGGGGCTGGTAAGGGTCGTTGCCGATGAAGGTGCTGCCGTGATGGTAGCTGTGGTCGAGATCCCCGCCCCCCAACAGATACCGCCAGGGGTCGGCCAGGCCGACAGCACTGGTCTGTCGGATGCCGGATAAAACCGAACTCTGGCTCCAGGCCGCGAGGAGACCGTCATCCAGCGGGGTGCCCAGCTCATCAATGCCGATGGTGGCGGCAGAGGGGTAGAGCCGTCCATCCGGACCGATGGCGGCCGCCTCCCATCCTGCGCTGGAGCCGTCGTGGACCGTGCCGGGAGGGGAGAAAATCTGCCCCTTCAAGCTCTCAATGTTATCAATGGTGATTCCGCGTGCTTCAGCCCGTTGCATGGCCTTCAGTACCGGGCCGAACAGCTCCAGCGGTGCCGAGTGCTGATCCTTGCTGCCCCTGCCGCGGATAAAATGCCACATCAGGTGAAGTGACGCAGCTCCCTGATCCGCCGCGTAGTCCACCAGCCAGGCCAGATCATCGGCGTTGTCGACGGTTACACAGCAACTGAGGGTAAAGTGCCACCCCTGCAGCCGCAGCCAGACCAACTGGCGTTCCAGCTGTTCAAAACTGCCTCTGCCGCGCAGGCTGTCGTGATGTTCCGGCCTGCCGTCAAGGCTGATCTGCAGGTGAATCCTCTCTCGTGGCCAGTCCGGTTGCAGGTGCTTTTCCAGCAGCAGACCATTGGAAAGAATGGCAATCCGGCTGGCGGTGATATTCAGAATATGGTCGATCAGGGGGATGAAGTCAGGGTGTACCAATGGCTCGCCGCCGGTCAGGGCAAATATGAGGCACCCCTGCGCTGCCGCATCATCAAGATGCCGCTTGAGCAGGGTCAGGGGCAGATCACGAAGCGCATCAGGACCGGAACAGAACAGACAATGGGAGCAGGCGAGGTTGCAGCGCTCTGTAATGTGCAGCCACAATTCCCTCAGGTTTGGAGTCTCGGACAACAGTGATGCACGGCCCGTATAGTGGTTTTCCGGAGGATTCGGGAGGCGTTGCAGGAAATCATGCTCCGCTGCAGACGCATGGCGCTTCCCGTTTTTGTATGTCTCTTGCAGCAGCCGGTCTCCGGCGACAGTAGGAACAAACCAGGAAGGGCGATCGGGGCAGATCCATACTGCAGTGTCGTTAACCGGCAGACGGGTCCAGCGGGTCTGGTCAAAAGTCATTGGATGGTGATCTTTCATTTCTTTCAAAGTACGTGGTCTTGGAATATATCATTGTCCATATGTGTTTGGCAAATACTGCGGTCACATTTAAAAAAACAGTCCGCATGTTTTCATTAAATTCTTAAGATCATTCGGTTGTTCAGCGTAAGGACACTCATAGTATCAAAAAAAACCACAAAACGCCTTGACGATGTTTCTTGCCGGCGTGTACGATCATAAAAAAACAGGCTATCTACTGAAGCGTGAACTGGATCAGTGTTATGGAAGCGGTACAAGAAAAATTATCTATTTATAAAGCGCTGTTGATCGCGACAAAAAGCCTTGCTCAGGAAAATACGCCGGATGAAGTGTTGAGGGCGGCCTGCGATGCGCTTGTCGCCGCATCTGAACGTATATGCCTTGCATGGATGTATCTGGGAAACCCGGAATCTGAAACAATCAGGCCATTGTACTCGGTAGGGAATGCTTCCGAATATGCCCTGAATGTGGCGCTTGACCTTTCTCTGGAAATGATGAAATGCCCCAGTAGGCGCGCTCTGACAAAAAACGAACCTGTGCTTATAAAAGTCAATTCTGATCCGAGCTTTGCGCTCTGGCGGGAAAATGCGCTTCGGTACGGTTTTCAAGAAGGCCTGGCCCTGCCGATTGGTGATCCGAGTAATCCGTTCAGGGCCCTTGTTGTGATCTTTACCGATACGGAAAACTACTTTGAAATGATCGGTATGGAGCCTTTTGTTGCCTTTGCCCAGTTGGCCACAGTGGCACTGCATCAAGCGAGGATGAAAATATCGCTGGAAACACGGGCATCAATTGACCCCTTGACCGGCCTGCTTAACCGGCGGGCATTACACGAAATTATTAACCGTGAGCATGCCTACGCAAAAAGAACGGCAAAACATTTCAGCATGATTCTGTTTGATCTGGACCGGTTCAAGATTCTTAATGACAATTATGGCCATGATTTCGGCGATGATATCCTGCTCGGGATCAGTAAAATTGCGCTGGAAACACTACGCACAACTGATTGGTTGAGCAGGTGGGGCGGCGAGGAGTTTTTGGCTATCCTGCCTGACACCGATGAGAACGGCGCACTTAAAATTGCCGAACGGTTGAGGCAAAAAATTGAGAAATTCTCGATTCAGCTTAATACCCAGGAAATTAATACCTCTGCAAGCATCGGAATTGCCAGCTATCCTCGCGACGGTGATACGCCGGAATTTTTGCTAAAAGCAGCGGATGCCGCTCTTTATGAAGCCAAAAAAACCGGCCGGAACTGCGTCGTGGAAGCCAAGGATAAACGGGAAGTTTATTCCATCGCTTCAAAACTTACCTCTGCCATTGCAGCCAACAGGCTGGTGCCGGCATGTCAAATGATTGTTGATCTGAAAACCAGGAAACAGGTTGCTGAAGAAGTGTTAGCCCGATTAATTGATGAATCAGGAAACGTCATTACGGCTACCGATTTTATTGCAGCGGCTATGGAATTGCAACTGACCCACCTGGTGGATTACCAGATAATCAAACAAACCATGCATCGCTGTGCGCTCAATGTCGCTGCCGGTGGCTTTCCCTTAGTGCATTTCGTAAATATTTCGGCAGACCTTTTGCTCCATCAAAGCTTGATTCAGGAGCTCTTTGCAGAAGCCCAGGCGGCCTGTCTGTCATGCGGTGTGGATGTGGGCCCCGTCAAACCAATTGTGCTGGAAATTACCGAGAGGCAATTGCTCGGTGACATAAGTGCAGTCAAAGCCAAGCTTGCCCCGTTTATCGATTTTGGCATGCGGTTAGCCATTGATGACTTTGGCAGCGGCTATTCGTCATTCCAGTATCTTGCCGATCTTCCCGTCTCGTTTCTCAAAATAGAGGGAAGCTTGATCAAACAGGTAAAGGAAAAGCGGGTCAGGCAGATTGTCAAACGAATCAGTGATATCTCAAAAGATCTGCAGCTGATCTCGATAGCCGAGTTTGTCGAAGATGCCGAGACTGCCGATATCCTGTGTGATCTGGAAATAGACTGGGCACAAGGCTATTTCTTTGGCCGTCCTGTCCTGGCAAACCTGCCGCCGCCTCTCTGAATGTCCCGGAACCGCCTGTGTATGCATGAGGACGAATTGGCGGGGACACTCACGGAACCGTTGAGAGTGTTATGTCGCCGTACCACGCGGTTGCATCGCCTCCGGTGTTGTCAGTGTCGGTCATGATCGCAATGGCGCCGGCCTCAGGCGGGTCCTCGCCAAAGGCCCGGCGGTAGTCGGCCAGGATGTCCCGCTCTTCGGTGACCCACGTACCGGCTAGAGTTGAGCCTGATTCAACGGCAATCATCATGGCTTTGCCGGTAAAGGCGTTGGCTATGAATTCATCTTTCGGCAGTTTGTTGGCCCAGGTGTAGTTGAGAGCGCGCATCTGCCAGAAGAAACGGCCAGGAAAAATCACATAGACCCGCGCAACGTAATCATCTCCCTTTTTACTCCTTTCATTGCCGCCTGTTACCGTAGCGGCAATTTTCCAGCTCCATTTCAGATAGCGATACGTCACCGGATTAAATTTTATCTTTTTCGTCAGGCCGGAGGCCACCGCTCTGGCGTGGGCTTTTACGACGGTGCGATTGTTCTCCTGCACAATCCGATAATCGGTCGTGCCTTTAAAACTCTTACTTACCCACCCCGTGAGCCCCTCAGATCCGAAGTGGGATACGGCAATGCCTTCGGCGTAAGCCGGCAGGGAGGTCAGCAGCAGAGCGCTTGATATGCATGCAACTATGTATCTCTTTACCGGGTTGTCTCTCATAGCCGTGCCGGTTACCGTCCGGTTACGAACAGCTCTTTGTAGGGCCACCCGGCAATACCATCCTCCAAAATCTGCATGCGGTCTTCAGACACCCCTTTTGATTCAAGGTAGTTGTAGCTGTTCTTTGCGCCAGATTTACCGCGAGGGCAGAGGACGACAACCGGTGCGTTGGAAGCCTTGATAACAGCCAACGTCTTGTCCAGGCGGACCTTTTCTTCATCTTTTACGGCCGGGAAGGCGTTTGTTTCGATAGAACCGGGCAGGTGGTGCTTCTCGAAATCGGCTGCAGGCTGAATATCCACCAGAATTACCGCCTGCTTTTTATCCAGCAGTTCCTTCAGTTCCTGGGGCTCAATATAATTCGCTGCCAGTACGGGTGTGACGGACATCAGGGCTAGAGCCAGGGTCAGGGCGATCTTTTTAAACATGGTCTGTCTCCTTTATATGCAAAAAAATATATATGGTTAATAGCAATTGAATGCTTGTCTGGCAAATAGATAATCTGGTATTAATACGATAGATTGTATCGAATAAAGCGATGGTGATGCTATGACGTTAAAACAGTTGCAGGTTTTTTTGGCGGTTGCCGACACGCGCAGTTTTTCAAAAGGCGGCGAGTCCGTCAGTCTGGCCCAGTCCACTGCCAGTCAGCATATTCGCGCCCTTGAAGATGAGCTTGGGACGCGGTTGTTTGACCGATCTGTCTGCCAGGTTATCCTGACTGAAGCAGGACGGCTGTTTTACGAACACGCTGCACGGATTTGCAGTTTGTGTGAAGAGTCGATAGGTGCTGTCAGGCGCTTTCAAGGCCTTGAACAGGCCATCTTGCGCGTGGGAGCCAGCACCATTCCGGCTGCCTGTTTAATACCTGACCTTCTCGGTGAATTTGCTGCTGCCCGGCCGGGTGTGCGGCTGGAGGTGATGCAGGGGGATACCCATGAGGTGATTCGCCTGCTGCAGGATGAAAAAATCGAGCTTGCAGTGGTGGGGGGGAAGTTTGATGCCGATACAATCTGTTACCAAGAGGTTGGTGCCGAGCGGATAATACTGGTTGCGCTGCCCGGAGTGATCCCTGATGCGGCCGTGACAATACAGCAACTGCCGGAACTACCGCTGCTGGTGAGAGAGCCGGGGTCAGGCACACGGTTGGCGGTGGATGACGCATTACAGAAGGCGGGGCTTGATCTGCGCAGCCTGCGGGTGGTTGCCCAGCTTGGCAGCAGCGAAGCGCTCAGGCGGGCGATACTGGGTGGCGCCGGGTGTGCTTTTTTGTCCGCTCTGGCGGTCGGAAGAGAAGTGGCCGATGGTACGCTTACGGTGATAGATATTCCCGGAATAGAAATAAGCCGCAGCTTTTATCTCGCCTGGCGCCGGGGAAATAGTCTGTCTCCTGCAGCAGAAGTGTTTATGGAAGCGGTGCGGCTGCATCAAGAGTACGTCGCACGGTCTGCGCCAATTCATACCGTTCAAGCGGCTTGATGGCCACTTCAGTGATAAATGCTGCAATCTGTCCATT
>JABBNX010000020.1 GCA_019352135.1 Pseudomonadota bacterium | reverse complement strand
CGCCATACGACCCGCCTTGATGGCGGAAAGGTGGCGCTGCAACTCTAAAGTCCAGTACTTGTATTTGAACGAGGGCGCAGAGATTCGAAAAATACAAACTCTTGGCGTTGTTGGACAGGACAATATTTCGTTGACTCAATGCAGAGAGATGATTATCCCCCTTCCCCCTCTCGCCGAACAACAAGCTATCGTTGCCCGCGTTGATAGCCTCATGGCCGTTATCGATGAGTTGGAAATACAGGTTGTCGAACGGAAGGAACAGGCGCATTTGCTGATGCAGACAGTGCTGCGGGAAGCATTTGATCAGGAGTAATCAAACTACACAACAGAGTAAACTGGATACTATGAACCCTTCTCCACCAGAACAGCTATCACACGAAATATACGACGAACCGCAACTACCTGATGTAATTAAGAACATTGGGTCAAAGCAGCTTGTCGTATTTGTTGGTGCTGGTTGTTCTACTCTTCTCGGTTGCGAGAGATGGAAAGGTGTTGCTGATAAACTCATAGAATCGGCATACGAATCAAAAGTAATTAACCACTGGGAAAAAGAGCGTCTACTTGGAAATGACCCGCGAAAAAGCATCAGTATTCTGAAAGGGTTGTTGCCAGCAGAAAACTATTATTCAACCATACGCAATTGTCTCGAAACAAATCCTGAGAAAGCAATTAAATATCCAATATACGACGAGCTTATTAAGCTGCGTGGTATCTATATAACTACAAACATAGACGTTCATTTCGATAATAAATTCAACGAATCAAGGATATTTAGAGACTCTTCTTCTTTCAAATCTGAAAACATAAAAATCAATACATTGTTCAAATTGCATGGATGCATAACTCAAGAAAAATCAATAGTTTTTGCAACAAGAGACTATATCAAACATTACAATGACAATACGGTTCAAAGTTTTTTGAGAGAAATATTTGGTGGGAAGTATCTGGTATTGTTTGTTGGCTATAGCTTGTCAGAAATGGAAATCCTCGATTACTTGTTGCTTAAGGGAAATCCGGCAATAAAACCGAATGTGAGTCACGAAACTAACAATCTGCTGCTGCTTCCGTTCTACAAGGTTGAAGAAAGTCTGCTTCGTTTTGAAAAAAGTTATTTCAGCCAACTTGGTGTTGTTGTCTGTCCTTATGCGATTGATACGAATGGATATAATCAACTGTTTTCAGTAATTGAAAAATGGCAAAAGGAAATCAATCTAACAACCTCATATCAATACAAGACTTTTAAAATACTAGAGGAATGCTCTGGACCGACGGATGAAGGAACCACCTCTGAAATTCTGCAGTTGATCAAAAATGACACCCCATTCAGAAGGCATTTCTTTAGTAGCATTACCTCGATAGAGTGGCTACCGTTACTGATAAAAGAGGGGTATTTTGATCCAGAAAATAACCCTGAGCCAGAGAAAGCAGCGCAAGAAGGATATTTTTCAATCCCTGAATGGATCGTGCTGCCATACTTAGAAGCTGTTTCTGTTCAGATGTCTAAGGATGAAAATAAACATCATATACCTGAATTATTGAACATCATAAAATCTGTATCACTTTACAAAAACTCTAACGATCAACATATTGATAATTATCGTACTTGGTGGTTTTTCGTAAAATGTTTGCTGAATATTCCCAATTCAGAAATCCCCCTCGATGTTATTGACTTGATTCCCATATGGCTGCAAAGCAACTTTTCTGCAACATTGGCTGACTCCACCATCTCAATACAGTTATTGTCCAAATTCCTGTCTGATTTCAGTTCAATTCAAAGCATAGATAAAGCCGAAAAAATAATTACATACATAACATCGGTCAACAAGGAGAACGGTAAATTATTTGTTGAACCGCATTGGCTTGAAGAATCATTTAATAAGCATTCCAGCAATATCGGCAAATGGCTTTCCAATGAGGTCGTTTACAATATTTGCAACAACTTGAAAATTCTTCTCGGAGACGATGAAAAGCCCTACCGGTCATATCAATCACTGCATGAAGAACCTGAATACCATCTGACTGATCCACTTGATGTCCTAACGGACATCTTGAAAAAGGTTCTTATCGCAAAAACCAACACAAATATTGATGCCACGACGGAAGCACTCCGTAAGCTTTTCAACGAAAAGCACCTAATATTCCCCAAGCTTGCTTTATATGTCATTGGTTCTTGCGATGGTTATACTGATCTCCTGTGGGACTTTATTGCTGCAAAGCCAAAATTCTTCGGTGAGGATGACATCTGTTTCACTGATGAGATCAAGCATGTTTTCCTGAAACTTCGGCACTTGTCACCAGAACAGAAAACGATTCTGAAAACTATTATTGAAAAGGGGCCAAAAGAGAGGGATCGAGACAATCCGGAACGAGATATTGCTTTCTGGAAACAGCAGCGTTATGGGGCATTGTCTGCTGTCGATCCAGAGTTTCTGGAAGAGTACAATCGGCTCAAGCTTGTTACCGGTACCGATGCTGAAATGGCACCCGCTATCGGTCATGTCAAATCTGGATGGGTCGGGCCAGGCGAGTCACCCCTCAAATACGAAGACATGCTAGAGTTGCCGAATTCAGATATTGCCAAGTATCTGATGGAGTTCCGACAGAAATCGCGATGGGACGATGGGCCAACTTATGAAGGGCTTGCTCAAGCGATTAGGGAGTTAGCCAAGCAAAACCCAGAAAAGCTCACCGCAGATCTGCAGCCATTCCTCTCCACAAGTTATTACTACATTTATGAAATACTTCGCGGCTTACTGGAATGCTGGAATTCAAAAAAATCCGTCAGCTGGGCGGCTGCATTCGACTTTCTACAGCAGTATATGGGGCCAGTGGCTTTCTGGAATGACACATATAAACTGGAAGATGGTAGCTGGAATGCCGGGCATGGCTGGGTTGTTGGGCAGGTTGCAGAGTTAATCCAAGCCGGGACGAAAGATCGCTCCTGGGAATTTGAGGATGATCTTCTGCCACAAGTGCAAGAGTTCTTGTTATGGATTTTGTCCAAGTCAAATGAGGCGGATGAAGACGGTGAAGCCAAATCTGATCCTATTTCTTATTCCCTGAATTCACCATCTGGGAAACTAGTTCTTGCACTGATCTATCTGTCGTTGAGACTTGCAAGCCTTGACAACGAGAAAGAGCAATCTACCCAGCCACGATGGCGACCGGAATTGCGAGATGCTTATTCAAAGGCACTTCATCACAACAAAATTGAAGCCTATGTGTTCTTTGGCGAATACCTCCCTAATATTTCTTATTTAGATAATGACTGGACACGGAGCATGATCCAGCAACTTGAAACTATTGAAAACGACCTGCTGTGGTCATATTTTATGTACGGCTATCTCTACAGCAGTCATGTTTATGATGAACTTTTCAAGCTGATGAAAGCGAATTACGAACGTGCCTACGGTTTTGAGTTCGCCAAAAAAGAAGTCAAGGATCGACTTATTCAGCATTTATCACTTGGCTATCTTCGAGGCAATGAAACGCTTGAAGACAATTGCCTGTTTGGGAAACTCATTCGCGATGGCAATCTCGACCTCTTAAAAGAGGTGGTGGATTTCTTCTGGATGCAACGTAGGATTGCTGAAAATGATGAGCCACATAATCAAGAGATTATTGCAAAGGTAATCAGTTTCTGGAGATGGCTCTACGAACGGTTTTCAGATAAGACTGCCAGTGAATATTCCAGAGAGGAAAAATCCCTTTTATCTAACATTTCAAGGCTGGCAGTATTCCTGTCACAAATTGATGATGAAAACTCCAAGTGGCTGTTGCAAGCGTTGCCTTTAGCTAACGTGAATCACCACGCATATTCAGTGATCAAAGAGCTTGATCACCTGAAATATAAAGGCGAACCGGTTGAGTCAGCGGGGCATATTGGCATTCTTTATTTGGCAATGCTGGAAAGTTTCACGCCTGATTATGACCAGGAGCATATTCTGTCAGTTGTAAATTTCTTATATGAGGCAGGGAACAAAGAGGCCGCCGATAAAATCTGCAATATTTATGGGGCGAGAGGGCACCAGTTTTTGAGGGCGTTGTATGAACAACAGAATAACGGATGAAACCTTGAAATAGATTTTGTTTGTACAGAGGGAGTCACGGGAGCGTGGAACGGTGATAAACGGAGTAATGCATTATCGACAGTACTGAGCAGCAAATGTTTTTTATGCCAAATGTTTCCCAAAATGGGAATTTTTATTATTGAAATAAATCAGGGAACTGGTATACATGAATGAGAGTTGTTGCAAAACGAACATTGCGTGAATTCTGGACACGATTTCCGGATTCCGAGGATGCCCTTAAATTCTGGTATGCAGAAGCTGCAACCGCTTGTTGGCAGTCTCCGGCTGAAATAAAGACCCAGCACCGAAACGCCAGCATCATTAAGGACAGCCGGGTCGTTTTTAATATCTGCGGTAACAAGTATCGGCTGGTGGTTAAAATCAGCTACAAAAACGGAGTGGTACTCATCCGCTTTATTGGCACCCACAAGGAATATGACGCAATTGACGTCGAGGTAGTGTGATGATCCCCAAAATAATTAAAACGGAAGCCGAATACGACACGGCACTTGAACGAATTGACACATTGATGGATGCCGACCCAGGCACCCCTGAGGGTGACGAACTGGAATTGTTGGTTACCCTGGTCGAACTATACGAAAAAGTTGCCCATCCGATAGACCTGCCTGATCCGATTGAGGCAATTAAATTCCGTATGGAGCAGGCGGGACTGAAACAGAAAGATCTGATCCCATTTATTGGCAGCCGTAGCAAGGTTTCAGAAATTCTGTCACACCAGCGCCCATTGAGTATCACCATGATCCGCAAGTTGCATGAAGGCTTGGGGATACCTGCAGACGTGCTGCTTAAAGAGCCTGGAGCGCAGATAATACCCGCACCAGAGGGCATTGAGTGGGATCGGTTTCCGTTAGCAGAAATGTTCAAGCGGAACTGGTTCCAAGATTTTCATGGTACCGTCGCAGAGGCAAAAAAACAGGCGTGTGAATTACTCACAAAGTGGGCGCGTGAATTCAGTTTCGAGATTCCGCAACCTGCTCTGCTGCGTCAGCACGTACGCGCTGGAAGTGATGCAGACAATTATGCGCTTACCGCATGGCGGATTCGGGTGTCACTGTTGGCAATGGAACAGAAGGTACCAAAATACCAGAAGGGAACGGTCACTCAAGATTTTGTCCATGACCTGGTTCGCCTAAGTTATATGGATGATGGGCCGCTGCTGGCACAGGAATTTCTTCTCAAAAATGGTATTCATTTTGTTGTGGAAAGTCACCTCAAGCATACCCATCTGGATGGCGCCGCAATAAAATTGCCGGACGACTCGCCACTCGTTGCCGTGACTCTGCGTCATGACCGATTGGATAATTTCTGGTTTACCCTTAGTCATGAGTTGGCACATATCGCGCTTCATTTTGACGGCGAAGAAACCGCATTTTTCGATGATCTTGAGCAGGCGGGACTTGATCTTTTCGAGAGCGATGCAGACCATTGGGCTTCAGATGCACTGATCCCGCCGGAATCATGGCAAACGGCCCACCTTGGGAAAAGGCCTACAATTCAAGCTGTTCACAATTTTGCTACCAGCCTTAGAATAACTCCAGCAATCCCGGCTGGCCGTATCCGCAAGGAAACTGGTAACTATAAATTGTATGACGGATTGATTGGTCGCAATAAAGTTCGTAGGCTCTATACATAAGTAAGCAGCACCCCAGAAATGGGTTAATACAAAGACTGTCGTGACGACAGACTGGAGGCATCACATGAAGTGGTTCATCATTACCGCTGGAGCAGTATATTTTTTATTGCCAGAGACCACGCAGGTCGGAGAGATGTTTTATCTAACTGCTCTGCTACTGATGAGAGAATGAAGTAACTACAAACGGAAGGCCGGGGCAACCCGGCCCTTTCACTTTTTTCACCCTAACGTAAATATTGCTATGATTCTCTTTCAAAACAATTGATTTCAGATAGTGTCAAAATGTCAGTTTACAAACTTGTAGCAGCTTGGAAATAGCAAAGTGAAAAACAAGCATGCCTCCAGACTATGAGCAGCACCGATTCATGGTCAAAGCGATCGCAATTATCTGTCTCACTCCATATTTTTCAATCTAAAAAAGTCAAGTTCAGCAATTTCCTTGAATTTGTCATAAAACGACTCATTGAAATCACGTAGATATTTTGCAACCGCTTCGTTACGGATCAATCTTTTCAAATACGCCTGCATAGATGTCATATCTATCATTGCTGTACCATACTGCTCCTTCAATGAGCCAATTTCCGTGGACAAGGCAAGACTCTCCTCTTCAAGACGAGCCTGGCGCGCCAGTATTGCTGGAGTCTCCTTTTTCGGTTTGCCTCTATTGATGAGCTGATGTGAGGGTGTTGCTTCCAAAAGTGCCTTGGCGTAGTTGGAGTTGAACTTATTCTGGTCGTTCATCAACATGGCGACGATAACTTGCCGAGGCGCCTGCATTTTTCTCAACACTTTGAAAACCGGTTCCGGCACGGCCTTATCCTTCAGCAAATCGACAGCCTCTGGACAAATACCTTCAAGCAAATTCTTCTTATTTCTGATAGTGCCGATGTCAAGATTTAAGGCACGGGCGAGCTTTTCTTCAGAGACTCCTGACTGCACGGCTTTCACAATCATATGATGTTCCTGAATTGCTGTAAGCCGATTGATGTATTTGTTGTAGGTGTAGGTCTCGTCATCAGTGGAGATCAGGCAGAAAACGCGCTCCACCCCCAATTCCTTCAGAGCCATTATACGCACATGCCCATCGAGCAGAAGATATCCTTTTTCTTTCTTCAACGGAGCGACCACAGGGGCCTCTATCAGCCCCACTTCCCGTATGGAGGAAAGTACCTGAGAATATTTTCTGCAATGTCTTACAGTAATGGAAATGTTTTTTGTGGGGAACAATTCCTCCACGGCAAGCTCAATCAGTTTTTCCTGGAAACTCTGCTTAATTCTGTTTGCCATGGCCGCTACCTTTTCAGAAGGTCAGTTACATGCTGGGGAATTTCATTCATGCCGACGGCTTTCAGTTGATTGGTAAAATGGACTTCCTTCAATAACTGGCGAAGGGCAGTGGACGTGTAGTCCAAAACCTCCTTGATATAATTTGATTGAGCCAGTAACCGCTTCTTCTCCTTAGCTTCCTTTTCATAGACCGCAATCAAATCTTCTGCGGAAACCTTGGCATGTTCACGGTGTGGAGCTGAAAGGCTTTTGCCGTAATGTTTCCGCCGGGAAATAATCTTTTGTGCATCAACAAGCTTTTTGCCGGTCAATGCTCCCGATTCATACGCTTCTGTCAAAGCCATCTGTACGGCAGTGTCATCTTCCGAAGCTATGTTCAGTGCCTGGTATAAAGGGATTCGTCCTTTTTCCACTGCGTTGACCAAGTATTCCTCTCCTTGCTCTAACAGACGGATAATGCCTCGAATATAGTCTTTGCCAAGATTAGTCTTAGCAGCAATGGCGTCATCCTCGTAACCCTGGCTTTTCAGATACTTGATGCTTTGAAGAAGTTCCAGGGCATTACCATTACGTCGGGCGATATTCTCCACCAGACTCATAATATGCGCATCTTCTTCACTCACTTTGCGAACGACACAGGGCATTTCCGTTTCTCCAGCAGAAATATATGCCTCAAGCCTTCCCTGTCCACAAACCAGATCATATTTCTTGCCACCTTTAGCATCATTTCTGGGAGATACCGTTATGGGCCTTTTCAAGCCGACGCTCAAAATGTTTTGCCGTATTTCTTCGGCAATAATTTGATTGCGTACCCGTGGATTCAAGATGTGAATATCTTCAATGGAAATAAGTATTATTGCCCCTTGCACCATATTCCACCGCCTTGTCGAGAGAGATGTTAATGCTCAAATTCAGCAAATAATCCAACGTATCAGAACGAAAGCTGTCCAGAAACCCTACGTTGTCCTCCGATAGCTTTAACTGCCCATGTGAGAACTCCAACGCGGGCAGGATATAGTAATCGTAGATCGCTTCATTGCGGGTGTCCATGCGTACCGCTACGGTTATGTCGGGATAAAGGCCGCTATCAAAACGGATTTTCCAGCGCCGTGTTCCGGCTGGTGTGGTAAAGCAACGGCTGATGACAACCGAGACAGATAGATTGTGATTCAATTCCAACAGGCAGCTTTTCGGATCTATGGGAATCTGTCTACAGCAGAGGCTCTCTATGCTGTGAACAACGTCAGCCACTATTTCGGCATGAAGAACGCGCAACCGTTGGTTTATGTCAATATACGTATAGTCGTGCTTCGGGGAATAACCGATCATCTGGTAGGCCCGCAAAAGTCCGCCGAAGCGAGTACTAAACAGGCTACTGGGAGGTAAATGATCCGCTTCGTCAATTATCAGCGCGGAAAGGCGTCCTTGCCTGGCATATAAGTCCCGCAGACCTTGCAGTAGTTCTTCGTCGGTAGTCTTTTTGTTCCGTTCCCGGTATATCCCCTGGACCGTGTAGAAACGCTCCATATCGACTATGGGCTCAAAGGCGCGTTCCTTGCGAACCCACTCGCTTTCCGGATTGGGTTTGGCTTTACTCTTCATCTTGCCAGATGTGCGGTTGAATAAGTTGTTGCCAACATATTTTTCATTGGTCAGCACTTCGCACACAGTTCCTCGTGACCATGGACGACTAAAATGGGTTTTCACTCCTTTTGCGTTCAACTGCGTAGCAATTTCAGTTTCACTTATCCCGGCAATGAACTGGTCATAAATCCAGATCACAATCCCCCGTTCCTCGTCTGAGCCCGGCATCAGAATCACCCGCTCGGTGAGCAGGCTTTTACGCTGCCCCATTGCCAATTCCTGCTTGGGTCTACCGGTCTCATCCAGCAACATGCGCCGAAGCCCAAAACCTGCCACGCCTCCCTGCCGGAATCCTTTCGTCACCAGGTTGCATTGTCCCACCCACACCTTCTGTGAAAGCTGTCGGCAATAGTCGCTGGCGCTTTCGTCTCGAAGCAGGGTCATAATCCGGTCAGCGATATTGCTGGTCAGCGTCAGCGGTTTTTCGCAGGACTGACACACGACGTTTCTGCGTTCCAATCTCATCCGGTGATACTCAGCCTCGCGGCTGTCTAAAAACCGTCCCCAGCGACTTGCATCCAGATACAGGACAATGTTGTATCCGTTACGCCCTTGCTCCACGTCATCAATCAAAGTCTGAAACTGCTCCCGTTTTTCAGTTATTCCGCTAACGCCCGGATCAACATAGGTTTTAATAATTTCAATGCCGTACTCAGCGGCATAGGTACGTATTGCGCGGTTCTGATTTTCCGGCGATTCTACCTGCAGCTCTGTGGACATGCGAATATACATCGCGCCTTTAAGGTGCAGGTTTTTGATTTCATCTGGAGTATATGCCCTTCCAGTTTGCAGCATATTCTGGGTACTCCTTGTTACAACGCAAAATTTTCCAGTAATACTTTTCATCCGACAAGGGGCATATGTCTACAAAGAATCTGTGGCAGATTAGCCACAAAAAAAATCTCAACAATGGCGAGGTAACGAGATATATTATGAGGTTGCTGCAAGAGCAGGGGGTTACGACAAAGCAGGTTGCGAGCAAACTCAACATACCTGTAGAACGGGTGCGGAACTGGTATTATCGGGATACAGGAATGACAGCGATTGATCTGCTGAGGATGATGCAGGAGTATGAGTTTGTCAGACAGGCAGTTGAAAGTTCATTGTCGCTCAAATTCCGTTGAAATGACTACCCGTATTTTTTTGGGGGACATCCGGTGTATCTGGTTGTCTGGCCGAGCCTGGGTAACGCCGCATGCGGAGGTACCTAGGTATATGCGGTTGGTCGATTGACGGAACTCAGGTGCCCGGCGCAATAAAGCTAAGACGTTAGTTATGTATATTCCATCCACCAATTAAATCATATGTTTCACTCAAGAATCTTGTCCCTTTTGATTCAATGCCCCGCAACTGCTGCAATGAAGTAATACCCCGCGCCCAGCAAGCAAAAACTGTAGATGTCCGTCTGTTTGCGGAGGTCCTTCGGTACGCGCATCCGAAAATAATGACCCACGGGAGTTTCTAGTAAATATAACATTGTCAGCTTCCGTAGAACGCTGCAGCAGATGCAAGAAAACTAGGGTGTACTAACTCAGGACTAACGGTGTACCAAACGGTGACCAAAAAACAAGAAATATGAAATTTATCAGACGCGGGCATAGACAAAACACATAATATCAGTTACTTAAGGCATTACCCCGCAAAATGTTTTTGTGTATAAATCAGGATACTTTTAGCTTTGAATTACTCGCAAATGGTTAAAATAGTTCTTGTTTTGGAGTCTTGACTTTTAACTCTTAACCAGTTTAGTATCAAGCGACCTGACCAGAATTTTTTCTTGTTATTGTAACTACACATAACTATTGCATTTTATTACGTTTATTTGTTTTGGTGGCGTACCAGAATAATTTTAATTTGCTTTAACATTGTTGTGGCACATTGAATAACAAAAAAAACGGCCGCGTGGCCGTTTTTTTTGTTCAGATTCCTGCGCTTCGGAAACTGTACCCGGAACGCTTATTGTGTCGATGCCTTACTGAATGCTTATCAGTTCGATCTCAAAGGTTACGTCTTCACCGGCGAGCGGGTGGTTGGCATCAAAGGTAACCTGGTCTTCCGTCATTTCGAGAACGACAACATCAAGTTCCTCGTCATCCTCATTAGAGAGGCTCAGTTCATCGCCGACTTCAGGAATAAGATCTTCCGGAAGATCGCTGCGTGGTACGGTGAATATTTTCTCCTTGTCGTACTCTCCAAAAGCGTCGGCTGCAGAGATCTTGACAGTTTTCTTTTCTCCCGGAGTCATGCCGACAATGGCAGCGTCTATTTGGGGGAAGAGAATTTCCTCTCCCAATACGAACGTCATCGGTCCGCTTTCATGGCCGCCGCAGCCGCATTCATCATCTTCACAACCGTCATCACAGCATTCATCTTCGCAGCATTCAGTGTCTTCAAGAGTCGAGTCGAATACCGTTCCGTCTTCAAGCGTTCCGGTAAAGTTAATTGTTACAGTGTTGCCTTTTTCTGCGTGTGCCATTGGATTGCCTCTCATTGTTTGTATAGTAATATGGTGCGATTAATTAGGATACGGGAGAGTTTCCCGTTCGTCCAGAAAAATTTTAATGACGTGTTCGAAAATAAAATAATTGAGATATATCAGATTGTTAACTGGGTAGATGTGAAAATGTATTGGATAAAGCAGGGTAGGAAGACGTGGTGAGTGCAGAATCAGGATGGATACGGCCATGCCGGGAAGGAGCCTGCCGCATGGCAGGCTCCTTCCCGGCATGGCTGGTTTTAATCCACTGATTTACGTAAAAAAGTTGGAATGTCGTACTGGTCTTCATCTTCTTCAATAAATGAGACTGTCGGACGGATTCTTGTGATGCTTTCTGTCTTTTCACGGTCGCGCTGGAAGGTCGGTCGATCGAGAGATACCGGAGTGACGACATGTTTCTCTGCCAATGAGATGCTGCTTCTACGGATGTCACGACTTTTTTCAACATCAAACCGATCGCCAAAACCGGTGGCGATGACGGTTACTTTTATGGTGTCTCCCATCTCGTCATCACGGACGACACCAATCTTGATATTGGCTTCTTCGTGAACTTTCTCATGAACGATGCGGTTGACCGTATTATAATCGTCCATAGTCATGGATTCAGAGCCGGTGATGTTGACCAGCACCCCTTTGGCGCCCGAGATGTCATTGTCTTCCAGCAACGGGCTGGAGATGGCATTATTAACGGCATCGGCAGCGCGATTCTCGCCATTGCCCATGCCAATGCCCATCATGGCCATACCGCGGACACTCATAACCGTTTTGACATCGGCAAAGTCCAGATTCATCAGCCCGGTTGACGTGATCAGTTCGGAAATCCCTTGAACAGCCTGACGAAGAACGTCATCTGCCGGTTTGAATGCGTCGAAGAGAGACATGTTCTTGCTGGCCAGGCTTATGAGGCGGTCATTGGGGATGATGATCAGTGAATCGACATGTTTTTTCAGGTCTGCGATTCCCTGTTCTGCGAGAACCGAACGTGCTTTACCCTCATATGTGAAGGGTCTGGTTACGACTCCGACGGTGAGAACGCCGGTTTCACGGGCAGCTTCGGCGATAACCGGTGCCGCACCGGTGCCGGTGCCACCACCCATTCCGGCAGCGATGAAAACCAGATCAGCTCCTTTGATTGCTTCTGCAAGTTGTCCCTTGTTTTCAAGAGCAGCAGCAGTTCCAACCTCGGGTTTTGAACCGGCTCCAAGTCCTTTGGTTAACTCCCTGCCGATCTGGAGTTTGACCGGGGCTTTTGACGTGCGCAAGGCCTGGGCATCTGTGTTGGCAACAATAAAATCTACTTTATGTATGGAACTGGATATCATGGTATTGACGGCATTGCCACCGCCGCCACCGACTCCAATTACTTTAATAACGGCACTTTGTTCAATGGTCTCATCAAATTCAAACATGCATCCCTCCTCTATATGTATAATGACCCGGATTCGATTAAGTGTGACGGAAATGTAACCTCTATTTGGCCAAGAATCAAAAGAAAAAATAAAATAATTTTAGGTCAGGTTAGAAAAACTCTCGAAACCAGCCCTTCATCCGTCCGAAAACGGATCCAAACAGGTTTGCTTCCGGTTTGCCGGTCGGGAATTCGCGGGATCCCGAGTTGCGGCTTCCATAAACCACCAGGCCGACGCCGGTAGCATAAACCGGAGATTTCACGACGTCCGTCAAGCCGCCGATCTTCTGGGGAAGGCCCCGGCGAACCGGCAGATTGAATATTTGCTCTGCCAGTTCCGGTATCCCTTCCAGGATGCTGGAACCGCCGGTGATAACGACTCCTGATGCGATAGAATCTTCCAGTCCGGATTTAATGATCTCGCGATTGACAAGCGAGAAGATCTCTTCCATGCGCGGGCCAAGAATTTCGCACAAGACGTTGCGTGAAAGTTCACGAGGCTTGCGCCCCCCGACACTCGGCACTTCAATCTTGTCTTCCTTGCCGACGAGCGAAGCCAGGCAACACCCGTATTTCTGCTTGATCTTCTCAGCTTCGGCAAACGGGGTGCGGAGTCCTACGGCAATATCGTTCGTAAGCTGGTTGCCCCCGAGCGAAATTACCGATGTATATTTGATCGCCCCATCTGCAAAAATGGCAATATCGGTCGTTCCGCCACCGATATCCACCATGCAGACGCCGAGTTCCTTTTCATCTTCGGAGAGGACTGCGTGGGATGACGCCAATTGTTCCAGGACGATGTCAGCGACATCCAGTCCGGCCCGGTTGCATGATTTAACAATGTTCTGGGCACTTGCCACGGCACCGGTTACAATATGCACCTTGGCTTCCAGTCTGACGCCGCTCATGCCGAGCGGTTCGCGAATGCCGTCCTGTTCATCAATGATAAATTCCTGCGGCAGGATATGCAGCACTTCACGATCCATCGGGATGTTGATCGCTTTGGCGGCGTCGATAACCCGGCGTACATCCTCTTGTGAAACTTCACGATTCCTGATAGCGATCACACCGTTCGAGTTAAGCCCCTTGATATGTCCGCCGGCAATGCCGGCATAGACGGACTTGATTTCACAACCCGCCATTAATTCGGCTTCCTCAATGGCTTTGCGAATTGCCCCCACAGTACTTTCAATATTGATGACAACACCTTTGCGCAGGCCGCTGGAAGGGCTTGTCCCGATGCCGACGATATCGATACCTTCTTCCGTGACATTGCCGACAATCGCGCAAATCTTGGTGGTGCCGATGTCGAGGCCAACGATCAGATTTTCCCGTTTTGTAGCTGACATACCGCTCCCTCCTGCTGCATAAATATAAATGTGGTAATTAGCTCTTTTTTACAATTATTTTGTCGTTATAATCGAGGTCGATGTAACTAATTGATGGTAGCTGCACCATCAGATCCCGGTAGATGCGGGCGAAGCGCTCCACTTTTGCGGGAAAATCTTCCGAACCGACCTTGACCGGAAGGGCCCCGGAAGCGGTAAACAGAGTAAAACCATACCCCTTATCGTAATGAATCTCTGATACATCCGCAAGGATTAATGCGCCCTTTTCATGTAATATATTCAGGAGATCACAGGTGGCTTCAAGTGCCTCCCGTGTCCCTTTTGGATCGCTGCCCAGATCTTCTTCGCTGAAGCCGGTAATAACCGGATAATCAAGCTTATCGCCCTGATTAAGTACCTTGAAAATATTTCCTTTTTTATCAAGATAGTAAATGAAACCCATGTTGACAATTGCCACCGGTTCACGCTCGGTGATGGCGATTGAAACAGTATCCGGAAAATACCGGTTAATGCGTACCGTTTCAACCCAGGGGTTCTGCAGGATATGTTCACCCATGCTTTTCAGATTCATGCGGAGCAGATCTTTGCCCGGCTCTAGACCTGCCAAGCCGAGGATCTCTTCACGGGTCAGGTGTTTTACGTTCGATACTTCGATTGATTTGAGAGAGAACAGGGTCACCGATGTTATAGCCCGATAGCCTCCATACGCGATGCCGCTCATCAGGATGAGCGCGCCCAGGCCGGTGGCAACCACCTTTATCAGGCGCAGATGCTTTTTAAGGTCAAGCGGTTTACGCTGAACCTTGACTTTGTTGGGCGCCACTTTTCTGCGCTGGTATGATGAATTGGCAAAGTCCCGCACTCGTTAGTTTCCTTTTATTGAGAGTGCCGCTGATTCAATTATACGTGAAACAAGTGCTTCAAACGTCAGCCCTGCGCCTTTTGCGGCGATTTCCGGCAGGAGCGAGAGAGCTGTCATCCCCGGCAGGGTATTGACTTCAAGTACATAGCAGTCGCCGGCAGAGGTTACCAGCAGGTCTACGCGACTGTAGCCTGTGCACCCCAAAGAGCGGTGGGCTGCCAGGCCAACCTGCAGTGCTTTTTCGTACAGTGCCTTTTCAAGGCGTGCGGGGAAAATGTGCTCTGCCATACCGTCGGTATATTTTGCCTCGAAGTCGTAGAACTCATTCTTGGGAACGATTTCGATAGCGCCTACCGGCCGGTTGTCAAGAATTCCTACCTGCACTTCCTGTCCCTTGATGAACTGTTCCACGAGGATCTCGTCATCATGTCGAAAAGCCATTTCAAGCGCCTGTGGCAGCTGACTTTCTTCTTTGACAATAGAGACTCCGACCGAGGAGCCTTCCTGTACCGGTTTGACAACCAGCGGCACGGAGAATGGCAACTCGGCCACAGTTACGGTTTCATCGCGTCGGTAACAGCGGAAGGGTGCGGTCAGGATGCCGCTGGCGGCAAAAACCTGTTTGCTGTACAGCTTGTGCATGGCCAGAGCACTGGCGAGGACGCCGGACCCGGTGTACGGGATTTGCAACAGTTCGAGCAATCCTTGCACACAGCCGTCTTCTCCGTAGCGGCCATGCAGGGCAATAAAGGCAACTTCAACTCCTTCACGTTTCAAAACATCAGCCAGATCACGGCCGACATCAATAGCCACCGCATTGTACCCCTGTGCAACAAGCGCCTGATAGACGGCGGCGCCGCTTTTAAGAGAGACCTCCCGTTCGGCCGAAAGCCCGCCGAACAGTACGCCGATTTTTTTTGATTTTATCATGTATTGATGCCCTTGCTTCCGTTATGAACCGGATTGTGCTTTCACTAATCTGATATTCCGCAAAATATGCATAACATGAATTCTGGTGATATTACGTGGTTAAGAACGTAAATTAAAATTACGTTTCGCCAACTATTCGAACTTCTTCTTCAAGCTTTACACCGGATGAGGCAAATACAGCATTTTTTACGATCGCTGCCAGGTCAAGAAAATCCTGGGCGGTCGCGTTTCCCGTGTTAACCAGGAAATTGCTGTGCACCTCGGAAACCTGTGCACCGCCAACTTTTTCACCACGCATTCCGGCAGCATCAATCAATCTCCAGGCAGCCTGGCCGTGCGGGTTTTTAAAAAATGACCCTGCACTTGGATAGCCGACGTTATGTTTCGAACGCCGCAGTTCCAGATCTTTGCGAATCTCCTCCTCGGTGTGGGACGGCTCGCGTTCATCCAGCCTGAATGCGGCTGCCAACACGATGTCGCCATCTTCAAGTCTCAGGTGGCGGTAGCCGTAATCAAGCTCCGTCATTCGGTAGTCACTGATTTTTCCGCCGCGCAGCAGGGTAAGATATTCGGTTCGTTCCAGTATCCCTTCGCCATATGCACCGGCATTCATCTTTATTGCCCCGCCGATCGTACCGGGAATCCCGGATATAAATCCGATGCCTCCCCGTCCAATCCGCTGGGCAAACCGTACCACAGCCAGATTTTCGGCTCCCGCCTCTGCTCTTATCACCCCTTCTTCAATAACGTCAATCCGGTCGAACCGTTCCAGCGAGATAACCGCCCCGCGAATGCCCCCGTCCCGCACCAACAGGTTGTAACCTTTGCCGATCGGGAGCCACGGGATGTTCTGCCTGCCCAACCATGACAGCAGGTTCTGTAGATCCGCCGTATCTTCCGGAATTGCGTACAGATCAACCGGGCCGCCAGTCTTAAGCGAGGTGTGGAGGCTCATCGGTTCGTTGCTCAGCAGTTGACCGCGTATTTCGATCGCAACAGGCTTCAGTTTTTTTCTCCCAGTAACCGGACTAACGCTTCCCCCTGCTGCCAGATATTCCCGGCGCCAAGAGTGATGACAATGTCGCCTTCTCGGACGATTCCGGCCAGATGTTCGGGGAGCAGCTCCCGGTCCGGAATATAGGTCACGTCTTTTTGCCCGTGACGGCTGATTTCCTGTGAAAGCCGCTCTGCCGTGGCATCTTCAATCGGTTGCTCTCCGGCGGCATACACGTCGGTCAGTACCAGTACGTCAGCATCATAGAAAGCGGTTACGAATTCGTTGAACAGTTCATGGGTACGGGTGTAGCGGTGCGGTTGGAAGGCGGCCACAATGCGGCGCTCAGGCCATCCTTGGCGCGCTGCTGCCAGCGTTGCCTTGATTTCTGCCGGGTGGTGGCCATAGTCATCAACCACCATAACTCCGTGTGGCTCTCCCTTGACGGTAAAGCGCCGCCCGACGCCGCTGAACGTTGCGAATCCTTCCTGCATGGCCACGAACGGAACATCCAGCTCAAGAGCCACGGCAATACATGCCATGGCGTTCAGGACGTTATGCGGGCCCGGCATCGGGAAGGAGATCTCACCAAGCCTGTACCCTTTGAAATGAGCAACAAACGAGGTAATAAAACCATCATGCCTGATGTGGGTGGCGCGGATATCAGCCTGGGCTGACAGCCCGTATGTCATGTACCTTTTTTTGACCCGTGGCAGAATCTCACGGATGTTCTTGTCATCCAGACAGAGGATTGCCAGGCCATAAAAGGGAACTTTGTTGATAAATTCGACAAACGTATCCTTGATTTCTTCTATGCCGGAATAATGATCGAGATGGTCGGCGTCGATATTGGTAACTACGGCTATTGTCGGCGAAAGGAGCAGAAAGGACCCGTCCGACTCGTCCGCTTCGGCGAGCAGGAATTTACCCTGCCCGATCTGCGCATTAGTGCCGATGGCATTCAGTTTGCCGCCGATAACAATCGTTGGATCAATGCCGGCATGTCCCAGAATGGCAGCGGCCATAGAGGTGGTCGTTGTCTTGCCGTGAGTACCCGCAATGGCGATGCCGTATTTCATTCGCATCAGTTCGGCAAGCATTTCCGCGCGCGGAATAACCGGTATGTGCAGCTTCTTGGCTTCAATCACCTCCGGGTTATCATCATGAACGGCGGAAGAGATCACCACTACGTCGACATTCTTCAGGTTTTCTGCACTGTGGCCAATACCGATTTCGGCTCCCAGCCCGGACAGGCGTTCGGTGATGTCGGAACCGCGCAGATCGGAGCCGGAAACTTTATAGCCAAGATTGAGGAGCACTTCGGCAATGCCGCTCATGCCAATGCCGCCAATGCCGACGAAGTGTATTTTATCTATTTTTCCGTACATGGAGTCCCTCTGTATGTAGTTTCTTGGATCATTTCATCCACAATGATCTTGGCGGCATCCAGTTTTGCCAGAATAAAGGCCGCTTCTCCGGTGCGGCGCACGAGATCAGTATCTGTAGCCAGCGTGCGGATGGACTCGGCAAGAGTCTTGCCGGTCAGCTCCTGCTCAAGCATCATAAAACAGGCATCCTTTTTGAGTAGTGCCTCGGCGTTACGCCGCTGGTGATCATCTACCGCATACGGATACGGTATGAACAGGCATGCCTTGCCGCAGGCGGTCACTTCGGCAATGGTTGTGGCGCCTGCCCGGCAGATTATCAGGTCGGCTCTGGCGTATTCTGCCGCCATATCACTGATGAAAGGGGTTGTTATTGCTTCGACACCTGCTGCACGGTATGCTGCCGTAACCTCCGAACACTCCTTTTCGCCGGTCTGGTGGGTGATGGACAGCGTGACCGGGCTATCTTTCAACAACGGGAGCGCATCTTTCATGGCGGTATTGATTGCATGGGCGCCCTGGCTGCCGCCAAAAACCAACAGCCGGAAGCTGCCGGGTGCTTTATCCCCACACAGTTTCTCTTCACCCGACGAAGAAAGTGGAGCCGAGGTGAGAGCTTGCTTTGCAATCATATTGAGGATCTGACGCCGCAGTGGATTTCCCGTCAACATGGTTGTCGCGGAAGGAAAATAACTGGCAGATTCTTCCAGTGTAATGAAAATCCTGGTGGCAAACCTGGCCAACAGGCGATTCGTCAGCCCTGGAATCGCATTTTGCTCATGGATGAATCGCGGCACCTGCATGCCGCGGGCCGCCAGCACCATTGGCAGCGAGGCATAGCCGCCAACACCAAGCACCATATCCGGTCGAAACCTTTTCAGTATCTTTCTCGACTGCGCATAGCCATATACCATCATGCCCGTACCTCTGAGCTGGCTGAACGTTCCTTTTCCCCGAATGCCGGCTGCTGAAATCATCTCCAATGGATACCCCGCTGCCGGCACCGCCCGTGCTTCAATACCCCGTTCGGTTCCGACAAACAACACCTCGTTAGCCGGGTCGCGTGACAGAAACTCTTCCGCAACGGCAATGCCGGGGAAGAGATGTCCGCCGGTTCCGCCGCCGGCAATGATCAGCTTCATTTTTCCTCCTTAAGGCTGATGGAGGAAATCTTCAGCCCCGATGAAATATTGAGCAGAATGCCGACTGCAAACAGGCTGATCAAAAGAGAACTGCCGCCGTAGCTGATAAAGGGGAGCGCCAGACCTTTCGTGGGGAGAAGGCCGGTGACCACGCCCATATTGACCGAAGCCTCAATCCCGAACAGTACGGCAATTCCCAAAGCCAGAAAGCGGCCGAACGTGTCAGGAGCGGCAACGGCAATGCGCATTGCCCGCTGCACCAGCAGAAAGAACATCCCGATAATAACGATGACTCCGATAAAACCGAGTTCTTCCCCGACTACCGAGAGTATGAAGTCGGTATGAGCCTCCGGCAGGTAGAAGAGCTTCTGCTTCCCTTCGCCCAGTCCCTGCCCGAAGAGTCCACCGGTTCCGAATGCCAGCCACGACTGGATAATCTGAAAACCGCTGTTTTGCGGGTCCTGCCATGGGTTGAGAAAAGCCAGGATCCGCCGTTTGCGGTAGGCGACATTCATTACCAGAAAATAGAGGAACGGCATCGACATCAGGAATATCGAAATTATGTAGACCATCCGTGTTCCGGCGGCAAAGAGCATTATGATGGCAACTGCTGCCAGTGTCAGCGCAGAACCCATATCCGGCTGTTTGAGCAGGAGTCCCAGCATCACGACCAGGATCAGCATGTATGAAACAAATCCGGGACCGAGCTGCTTGATTTTATCCTGTTTTCTGTCAAGCGAATAGGCCATGTACATAATCAGGGCGATCTTGGCAATTTCAGCAGGTTGAAGGTTGAAGCCCGGCAGCCTGATCCAGCGGGACGCTCCCCCGGCGCTGCCGCCAATCCCGGGGATCAGCACGAGTACCAGCAGTATAATGCACCCCAGCAGGATCGGAGCGGCCAGCTTGCGCCAGAATTGGTAGTTGACGCGCATGGTTCCCAGCATGATTGCAAAGCCGCACAATGCGAACAGACCCTGGCGTTTGAGGAAGAAGAAACCGTCATGAAAGCGTTTGGCAGCCATGACAGAAGAAGCCGAATAGACCATTACTACCCCAAAACAGGTCAGGGCAATTGCCATCAGCATGATCACCAGATCATATTCTTCCAGCTTTTTGAACATAGGTGTTTAATCCTCTGGCCGGCCAGACGTGTCGAACGTGTCGAACGTGTCGGACAGCTTTACAATGCTTTCACTGCTGCGATAAACCTCTGTGCCCGCTCTTCATAATCACGGAACATGTCGAAGCTGGAACAGGCGGGTGACATGAGAACAGTCCCTCCTGCAGCTGTTATGTGTGCGGAAATCCTCACGGCCTCTTCCAGCGTTGCCGCCCGGCGGGTATCAGTCAGCGCCCCGAGTTCCTGCTCCATCCGTTCCGCCGCCTCGCCGATCAATACCAGGTGTTCCACCCGCTCACGGACCAACGGGGCCAGCGGGGCGTATGAACCGCCCTTATCCTTGCCGCCCGCTATGAGCGTGATGTTGGTGAAGCTTTCCAGCGCCTTCTCGACACTTCCGACATTGGTGGCCTTGCTGTCTTCGTAGTAACTGACTCCGCCAACTTCGCGCACAAATTCCATGCGGTGATGCAGCGCCTCAAAACAGAGTATCGTCTCAAAGGTTTCATCAGGCCGGCAACCGAGCAGCAGTGCGCATGCCGTCGCAGCCATGATATTTTCCAGGTTGTGTACCCCCTGCAAGCGGATGGCGGCGGTAGGGAAGCATTCTTCGTGACCGTCATGACGATAGGTGATTACGCCGTCTCTGAAAAAAATACCTTCCACGAGTTCAATTTTGCGACTGAAGGGAAATAGTGCCGCTTTGAGGCCCTGCACATGGCGCCAGACCAGCTCGTCATCGCGGTTGACTACCGCAAAATCATCACCGGTCTGATTCTCGAAAATTCGCAGCTTGGCATCGATGTATGTCTGATAATCCGGGTATCGATCAAGGTGATCTTCACTCAGGTTCAGAAGCGCCGCCACCGTGGGGCGGAATGACGTGATCCATTCCAGCTGGAACGAGCTGATCTCGGCAACCACCTGATCCACTATCTGGTGAGATTCCGCCAGTTCAATCAACGGGTTGCCGATGTTGCCGCCGACAAACGTATGATAGCCGTTATGTTTGAAGATTGCTCCCAAAAGCGTGGTCGTGGTAGTTTTGCCGTTGGTGCCGGTAATTGCTGCCAGTGGGACTTTGATGAAACGTGCAGCAAGTTCGATCTCGCTAATGATCTCCCGGCCTGCGTGCTGTGCCGCAATCAGCTGCGGCAGGTCCATAGGCACTCCGGGAGAAACCACGATCAGATCGCTGGCCAGGAACGTTGCTTCGTCATGGCGTCCCAGTTCCCGGACTATCGTGTATCCTGCCAGTCCGGCCAATGGTTCCGCCAGGTCCGTTTCGCTCCGCATGTCGGTGACGGTTACCCGTGCACCCATCGAAGCCAGGACGCGGGCACAGGCAATACCGGTTTTTGCAAGGCCGACAACAAGAATATTTTTGTCTTTCAGTTCCATGCTACCTCATCTTAAGAGTGGAAATCGCTACCAGTGCCAAAATGATGGTGATGATCCAGAAACGGACGATGATCTTCGGTTCTGCAACGCCCTTCAGCTCGAAATGGTGATGAATCGGAGCCATGCGGAAGATCCGTTTGCCGCGATATTTGTATGAACCGACCTGAAAGATAACAGAAAGCGCTTCAATTACAAAGATGCCTCCCACGATCACGAGCAGGATTTCCTGTTTGGTCAGCACCGCGATGGTTCCCAGCGTCCCGCCCAGTGAGAGCGACCCGACGTCTCCCATAAAGACTTCGGCCGGATACGAGTTGAACCAGAGGAACCCGAGGCCGGCACCGACCATGGCGCCGCACAACACGGCCAGCTCACCGGCGCCCACCACGCGGGGAATCTGCAGATAGGCCGACAGCGTGGCGTGGCCGGCGATGTAGGAGAAGAGCATGTAGGTGGCGGCATTGATCGTCACCGGTCCGATGGCAAGTCCGTCAAGCCCGTCGGTCAGGTTGACGGCGTTGCTGGCACCCACAATTACCAGAGTGGCAAACGGGATGAACCAGATCCAGAGGTCGGGGTGAAAATTTTTGAATAACGGAAAATAGAGCAGTTCGCTGAAACCTGGCTTGAAAAACAGATAAGTTGCCGCCGAGCCGGCCAGCAAAACCTGCCAGAACAATTTCTGGCGGGCAGAAAGTCCCTTGGTATCTTTCTTGACCACCTTTTTGTAGTCGTCCACAAAGCCGATCACCCCGTATCCGATTGTGATGAAAAGCGTGATCCAGATATAGTGATTGGTGAGATCGGCCCAGAGCAGGGTAGGGATGACAATTGCCGCCAGAATTATTACGCCACCCATGGTAGGGGTGCCCTGTTTCTGCAGATGCGATTCCGGGCCATCCGTGCGGATCACCTGGCGAGCCTGCAGGGACTCCAGTTTGCGGATGATCCAGGGGCCAAGAATAAAGCAGACTATCAGTGCGGTTATCATGGCATAGATGGTGCGGAATGTCAGGTATTTGAATATGTTGAACAGTTTTATGTCGGTCGCGAGCGGATAAAAAATGTGGTAGAGCATGGGCTATTCCCCTTTGGTGTGTTGCATCAGATCCTTCAGCTCCGTGGCCGCCTTTTCCATGGTCATTCCGCGTGATCCTTTAAAAAGAATGACATCGCCTTCCGTGACGGTTTGATGCAGCCGCCCGGCAATTTCCGTAAGGCTTGTGCAGCAGATCACTGATTCCGGGGGCATATCAGCCATCAGGGCACCTTCGGCAGCATGTTTTGTCATCAGGTCGCCGGTCAGATAGAGGCGGTCGACATTTCGTCCGGCCACAACTCCGACGCTCTGATGTGCTTCATCTTCGTGTTCTCCAAGTTCCAGCATATCACCGAGCACAGCGATGCGATGTCCCTTCGCGGCAATCTGTGAGAGGGTTTCAAGTGCGGCTTTTGTAGAAGCCGGGTTGGCATTGTAACTGTCGTCAATAAGCGTGATACCGCCTAAACGCTCGATCTGGAAACGACCTCTGTACGGGGAAAAAGCTTCCAGCCCGGCGACGATTGTCGGCAATTCAACTTTCTCCAGAAGTGCTGCGGTGGCTGCAAGGGCGTTATAGATATTGTGGCGGCCACAGGCTTTCAGGTGGACGGGTGCTTCGCCGCGAGGGGTAATGAGCAGGAAACGCTGGCCTTCCAGGCCTAACGGCTCGATTTCCTTGGCGCGCACTTCGCCCCGGTCAATGCCAAAACTGATTCGGCGAGCGGATGCGTTTTGGGAGAGCGAGGCGACTCGGGGGTCATCGGCGTTGACAACCGCCAGGCCACCGTCAGTGATACGATGGAGCAATTCACCTTTGGCTGCCGCTACTGCCTCAACTGTTCCCATGCTCTGCAGATGAGCCGGCAAAGCGTTCAGTACAATCCCGACGCAGGGAACGGCAATAGATGCGAGACGGTCAATCTCGTTCGGCTCGCTCATCCCCATTTCCAGTACTGCCCATCTGTGCTCCGGCAGAAGTTGGAAGATCATCTGCGGCAGACCGACCAGATTGTTAAGGTTGCCTGACGTTTTGAGTCCTGGCCCGGTCAGCTCCAGAATTGTTGCCAGCATCTCCTTGACCGTTGTTTTTCCATTGCTCCCGGTCACGCCGATAACAGGAATGTCAAAGCGTCGCCGCCACTCCGCCGCCAGGTCACCGAACGCTCGCAGGCTGTTTTTGACTGCTATGCAGGTAAGGGAAGCCGGTAGTTCGTGTGTTTTAAGCCACTGTTCTTCAACAAGAACGGCAGTGACTCCTTTCTCCGCAATCTCCTGAATAAAATTATGGCCATCAAAACGTTCTCCACGCAGCGGTACGAAAAGCTGGCCGGGGGCAACAGTTCGTGAGTCGGTAGATACCGCAGTCACTTCCCCTGTGGCCTGGCCGATAATCCGGCCTCCGGTGGCACGGCCTATTTCGGTGATGGTAAACATTATTTCACTCTCTCGGTAAAGGCTGAGGAAGCTTCTTCCCTGTCATCAAAGTGCTGTTTGACCGTCCCGATTATCTGATAGTCTTCATGCCCCTTGCCCGCCAACAGGAGTATGTCACCGGGACGTGCCAGACTTATCGCCAGCCGGATTGCCTCATGGCGATTTTCCAAAAGTATAAAGCCCTTATCCGTAAAGCCATCAGTCAATTCATCATGACGGTATTCACGGAGGCCCAGCGGAGTTATGCCGCTCTTGATCTGTGTCAGAATGCTCAATGGGTCTTCGGTGCGTGGGTTATCGGAGGTCACAATAGCCAGATCGCTCATGCTGGCGGCGATCCTGCCCATGATCGGTCGCTTGCCGTTATCACGGTCTCCGCCGCAGCCGAAGAGAGTAATGATCCTTCCGGTGGCTATTTCTTTCAGCGTTGTAAGGACGTTTTCCAGTGCATCCCCGGTATGGGCGTAATCAACCAGGCAGGTGATGTCATGATTGTTTTCCACTCGCTCCATACGCCCCGGGACGGTACCGTGATTTTCAATGCCGCTCTTGATTGCCTGAAGCGGCAGATCGAGGGCGACACCCGCTGCAACAGCAGCGAGAATGTTGGACAGGTTAAAGCGTCCCAGAAGGCGTGACGCAAATTCAAGCTCTCCTGACGGCGTAATCAATGTGGCGCGGATACCGGTAACTGATGAGGAAACGTTGGCTGTCGTGACATCATAGTCTCCTTGGATTCCGAAGGTGACTACCGGGCAGGCGCAGCGACGGGCAATTTCCTGTCCGTAGGGATCATCCATGTTAACCACTGCCCGGCGGCGCGGTTTTTCTTGTGATGGCCTGAGCAGGTCGGAAAAGAGGCGGCTTTTAGCATCCAGATAGTTTACCATGGTGACATGGTAGTCCAAATGGTCCCGAGTCAGATTGCTGAAAATCCCGACGTCAAAGTGGCACCCATCGACCCGGTTCTGTTCCAATGCATGTGAGGAGACCTCCATCACGAAGGCCTGCGCTCCGGCGTCCGCGAGCTGCCTGAACGCTTTCTGCAGCTCGGTTGATTCCGGAGTGGTATGAGATGCCTGAATGGTTGCCGCGCCAAAACGGTAACTGATCGTACCGAGAACCGCTGCCGGGTGGCCTGCTGCAGCCAGAATTGCTTCCAGCAGATACGTCGTCGTCGTCTTGCCATTGGTTCCGGTAATGCCGATTAACGGTCTTGTCGCAGTTGGATCGCCGTTGAAGAGTGCGGCCATGTGCCCCATGGCAGCGCGTCCGTCCGGCACCTTTACCCAGGGAATTCCGGCTGGAGCCGCGGTAGCATCCTCAAGAATTACCGCACCTGCACCGGTTGCCACGGCTTTCTCAATATAGCGATGGCCATCTGCCTGTGTGCCAGGAAGGGCGAAAAAGAGAGCACCCGGCAGAACTGTGCGAGAATCACAGGTCAGGAAACTGATGGGGACAGTCGTGTCTCCATGAATCTCCGTGTCGGGCAGTTTTTCAAGTAGTTCACCCAGTGTCATGCGCTCTCCTGTATCCCTGACAAGCAGGATACGTGCGTTACCGAAGTTTATTTTCTGCCTAAAGCCGCATAAAATAAACTTCTAACTTACTAAAAACGGTAAAAACCGGCCGGTAGCCCGGCAGGCGCTTTCAGCATCATGCTGAAGGGGCAAACTTAATCCAGACTTCGCCGACACCCCGGATCTTCTGACCAGAAGGCGGACTTTGCTCGGTTGCCCGTCCGCTTCCAATCAACCGGATGTTGATGCCGCGCTTCTCCATCACCTGCAGAACCCGGCGCATGCTCATCCCTTTGAAATTCGGCATTGCTCCGCCGTCGATAGTCATATTTTCTGCATCTCCATCTGACAGTGATTCAGCTGCCGGAACAGGAGCAGGCTGAGCGTCAGCCAGTTTGGACAGTGCCGTTGTTGGCAGGTTCGGCTGGATCTTGAGGTATGCCAGCGAACTCTGTGCGATTTCTCTGAATGCGGGAGCAGCGACAACACCTCCATACCTGACGCCCTGGGGTTCATCAATAACGACGACGATCGTCAGTTTCGGTTTGTCGGCCGGGACAAAGCCGACAAATGAACCGATGCGCTTGGTCGGCGAGTACGTGTGGGTTACCGGGTCGACTTTCTGTGCCGTCCCGGTTTTTCCTGCCACCAGGAAGCCGTCAAGTGCTGCCTTTGTGCCGGTGCCGCCGGGACCGGTAACGGTCTCCATCATTTTTGTCACTTTCCGAGCGGTTTCTGGTGAAATGACTCGTCGCACTATCTGCGGCTCAAATTTTTGTGCGACAGTACCGTTGTCGTCGAGGATCTGTTCCACCAGATACGGCTTCATCAAATTGCCGCCATTGGCAACCGCTGAAAGTGCCGTAGCGAGCTGGATGGCTGACAGTGAAACTCCCTGTCCAAAAGAAATTGTCGCAAGGTCAATTCCATACCAGTGCCGTTTCAGGTTTCCGGTCGATTCCCCCGGCAGATCAATGCCGGTTCGCTCACCGAAGCCGAAGTTGCGCAGGTATGTGAATAACCGCTCTTCTCCCGTCCTGAAGCCAATCTTTGCGGCACCAATGTTACTCGAATATTTTATGATATCCGAGACACTCAGTCGTGATTGAGGATGGTCGTCATGGATTGTGCGATCAGCAATCCGATAGGTGCCATTCTCGCAGTTATATACGTCGGTTGCCTTGATGCGGCCCGAATCGATCGCCGCAGCGATGGTAAATATCTTGAATGTTGATCCGGGCTCATAACTATCCGCTACCGCGCGGTTACGTACCTGCGCATATGGGTAGCGTGAATAGGAGTTCGGGTTAAACGTAGGGTAGTTTGCCATGGCCAGAACCCTGCCGGTATCTGCTTCCATAACAACTGCCATGCCGTTTTTGGCATTACTCTCCATCACAGCCTTGGCCAGCTCTTTTTCGGTAATAAACTGGATAGTCTTGTCAAGGGTCAGGACAACGCTTTTGCCGGGAGACGAGTCCTTGATGACTGTATTCATTATACCAATATTTCTGCCGAGAGCATCTCGCTCCGTTATCATATAACCGGTGTTGCCCAGAATCGTACTGTCGTACTTGAGCTCGATTCCTTCCAGGCCATTTGGGTCGCGCCCCGTGAACCCGATCACATGTGCGGCGATCTCCATATTGGGGTAAAAACGTTTGGATTCAGCAACAAATCCTATCCCCGGCAGTTTCATGTTTCTGACGCGGGTTGCGACTTCCGGTGCCAGGTAGCGATCAATCCACGTGAATGATCTGTCGGCTGAGAGTTTTGCAGCCAATTCATTTTTTGAGATGCCCAGGATCGGTGCCAGCACTCCGGCTGTTCCATCAACGTCCTTGATGTTGTGCGGTTCGGCATAACAGGAATCCATATGTATGGATTCGGCCAGAATGGTACCGTTATGATCAAGAATGCTGCCGCGGCCCGGCGTGAGATCGACTTTGTGCTGATGCTGTTTGTCCGCTCTTTTAACGAGTATTTCGTGTTGGAGTATTTGAAGATAGAACGCGCGTCCGGTCACACTCAGGAACATCAGGCCGAAAATAGTCCCGATCATGACGATCCGGATTCGTGCCCATTTTTCCCGGTCGTCTTTCATTTGACGTGAATGACCTGCTGCTCGGTCGGCAGCGCCATTCCAAGGTCATTTTTGGCGATGGTTTCGATGCGTGCCGGTGATTTCAGTGAGGCGGCTTCAAGGCTCAGGCACTTTTGCTCCTGCTCCGCCGCATTCAGTTGGCGGCTCGCTTCGGATATCCGCAGGTTGAGCTCTACCAGTTTGAAGCGTGACCAGACATGGAAGACAGATACAAGCGTAAACACAATCATACAGATCATAAGATACTTGAAGAGGTCTATTCGATGCGGTGATACTTCTATCCCGCCAAGGACACGTGGTGCGGCGACTTTTGTATAATCGGTTCTTGCTTGTGCCATAATGAGTACCTCGTGAACCGTTCGTTGGTTACAATTTTTCTACTGCGCGCAGCTTGGCGCTTCGAGAGCGCGGATTATCGACGATTTCTGTCTGCGTTGCCGTCACCGGGCGGCTGGTCAGGATCTTCACCCGAGGTTGATTGCCGCAGACACAGACCGGGAACTGTCGCGGGCAGGTGCATCCTTCGGCATATTCCCGAAAGACCTGTTTAACGATCCTGTCTTCCAGTGAATGGAATGAAATAATCACTCCCCGTCCGCCCGGCTTAAGCAGGTCAAGAGCCGCACGCATCCCTTGTTGCAGGCTGTCAAGCTCACTGTTTACCGCAATGCGGAGAGCCTGGAAAGTGCGGGTGGCAGGATGAATCCGTTCATCCCATTTGGCCTTGGGCACCGCCCCTTTAATGATGTCCACCAACCGGAAGGTGGTCGTGATCAGTGACTCTGCCCGTTCCTTGGCGATGAAAGACGCGATCCGTCTTGCCCAGCGCTCCTCGCCAAACTGGCTGATAATCCGTTCCAGTTCCGGTTCCGGAAGCCTATTAACCAGATCCGCAGCAGTTTCGCCGCTGCTGGTATCCATCCGCATATCCAGCGGGGCATCCTGTTGGAAGCTGAAGCCGCGCTCTCTCGTATCCAGTTGATGTGATGAAACTCCCAGATCAAGAATAAAGCCGTCCAGCGCCGCTATGCCAAGCTTGTTGAGGTGTTGGGCGACATCGGCAAAGTCGCCATGGACCAGCCGCACATGTTCACCGTAAGCTGCCAGTCGCGCCCCTGCTGCTGCCAGCGCTGACTGGTCCCGGTCGATGCCGATCAGCAGGGCATCAGGAGCTTTCTCAAGAATCAATGCGGCATGGCCGCCGCCCCCCAACGTACCATCCAGATATGTTTTGCCGTCTGCCGGTTCAAGAAAACGGATGACTTCATCCGGCAGAACCGAAAGATGATGAAATTCTGCCACTAGAGACCAAGCTCTGCGGCTGCTTCAGTGCCGCTCGGGAAGTTTTTCACATCCTGGGCACGAACTTTGTCCCATTCGCTCATGCTCCAGATTTCTATCTTGTCCATAGTGCCGACGAACTGAATCTCCCGATCAAGGGCTGCGATCTTGCGAAATGTCGGCGGGATCAGAAACCGTCCCAGTTTATCGGCGGAGCATTCCTGTGCGGGGGAAATAATCGTGCGCAGGATGCTCTTGCGCTGTTCAGAGGTGAAGCCCTTACTGACACGGAAATTTTCCTCAAAGACAAACCACTCTTTGTAGGGAAAAATCAGCAGTCCGGAACTGTGCAGACCGCCTCCCAGATCAACCGGAACAGAATTGGTCAGGAAAAAACGCTCGTCACCATGGGTGTCGACGAGGATTTCCCTGAATCTGGCCGGCAGGCTGGTTCGCCCTTTTGCGTCAATGGTTGTCTCGAAAATTCCCCTGAACATACTCGCCTCTATGGCATTATTTTCCACGATATTCCACTTTTTTCCACAGTAAGGAAACTTATACCGGCGGTCAATGGCTTGTGTCAATATAAAATATGAATTTAATAAGGGAAAATGTGCCTTGAACCATAAATTTGTAAATTTCCAAATTTATGGTTCAACCGGGTATTCTGAGGTTATGGTTCAATGAAGTTCAACATTTTAAGGCGAGAAATTAAGAGGGGAATGAAATCAGCTTTGCGAAGGAAGCTAATGGTCCAATATAGTGATAAAAGTTTAATTGACGGATTTGATCAAAAGGACCTGTGAATTTAATTGTGTACCCCATGATGGAATATTGTCCGATAGGATCATTAAGCTGGTTAACATTAGTACGGATAGACCTGACCGTACAGTCCCTTCGCGACTTACTGATACTATTCTTAATGCGGTCAAAAATAGTTCTTTCACCAAACGATTCAACATTGCAGCGTTTACGATTCTTGGGGAACTAATTGATAATATTTTACAACATAGCTCTACAAAGATTAATAGTTTCGCAGGTGTAGAAATATCTGATGGCGGAAAAATAATCAGAATTGCCATATCAGATAGCGGCACTGGAATATTACAAACTCTTAGACCAGCGTTAACTACAGAATTCCCGAAACTAAATCGTTTGAAAGATACGGAATTACTCCTTGAAGTCTTTAAGAAGGGTGTGTCTCGTCACGGTCGAGGAAGAGGCTGTGGTCTCAAAACAAGTGCCGATTGGGCGATTAAATTTGATGCCACGCTAGAGATCAGGTTGTCCAACACTAGGATAACCGGATCAAAACTGACCGTCGTGATTCTATAATGCTTGCCAGCCTACATCGTGCCGGAGAACTTGCGCCGGTCTATGTTCCCAGAGAAGAAGATGAGGCCATGCGTGACCTAGTCCGGGCTCGTCAGGATGCCGTAAAAGCCGGGCGTGTGTCCAAACAGCAACTCAAGGGCTTTCTCCTCCGGCAAAGCAAAGCACTTGGATGTGTAAGGAATTACATTCAGGATCACAAATCAAACAGTTCGAATCCGACTATTCAGAGAATGGCCGGATTTACTGTTTTTAGAGTCAAAAATCAAGCGGACATGGTTTTGGTGGGAAAATATCCTGCTTAACCAGAAACGCCCTCTCTTCAATACCCAACCTGCCGACGATGGACGCCGCAAGCTCAAGCTCCCGGCATTTCAAACGGCAAATATCCTCTGCAGGCGTTGCTATCGATCCGCACGACCCGGCGTTGTCGTGCTTGCAGCCACCGGCGCAGTAATATTTGGCAAAACAGGCCGCACAGACAGCACTCTCCGTGGTCGGACTTTTTAGATATTCCTCTCGGTTCAACCCCTTCTCAAAGACATTCCCCATTTTATACTCGTCCCGCCCGACAAAACGGTGACAGAGATAAATATCCCCGGCGCAGGAGACAGCCGCCAACCCCAGACCGGCACCGCAGGCGTGGCGTTGTTTACTGTTATGAAGCAAGGTGAGCAATGCATGGTACAATCCACTCTTGTTCTTGAGCTTCTTTAAAGACTCGTCGTCCCTCTTCCCGACAAGGTCTATCCAGGTATCTGCCTCCTGCTCCAACGACTGGAATGTCTCCTGCGTGTCTCTAGCTGATTGTGTCGTATCCGGCTCTCCGGCCAGCAGTGATTGAGAGGCCGGCACGACGGAGACCTCCGCAAAACCGATTTCCTGCATGGCATCTTTGACGATTTTCGGATCGGTAGCCCCGACGATTACCGCGTGACCGGGGGTTGCTGGCACAGCTTCCAGCAGCTTTTTTATTCTGGGGAGCGTGTTATCATATGAACCCTGACCATTGGCAAAGGGGCGCTGGGCATCCTGCAACTCTTTGGTGCCGTCAAAACTGACCATGACCCGTATCTTGTGCTCTTTAATAAAGGCAATCTGCTCATCACCCAACAGGGTGGCATTGGTGGTGGTATTAAATTCAATATCCTTGCCCAGTTCCTGAACCCTGTTTCTGGCGTATTCCACAACCGTTTTCATCATAGGAAAGTTTAGAAAAGGTTCGCCGCCAAAAAAACCGATGTGCAACTTTTTGATCTTTCCCGATTGCTCCAGCAGCCAGTCCACAGCCTGAAAGGCGGTCTTTTCGTCCAGGTTGCCACCACTGCCGTATTTCCCCTCATCGCCATAGCAATAGACGCATTTCAGGTTGCACGATTGGGTCAGAAAAAGGCTCAGGTTTACCACTGGCATGGGATCTTTATTGATATCTTTTTTGACTTTTGGGGGCTGTTTGCTGACATCCACCAGCAACCCCAGCTTTTTGAGATGATCTTCCGCACCGGAGTCAAGTGACAAGATCTCTCCGGATGTTATCTGTTGAAGTACCTCTGCCGTTGCAGCATCGATGGTGCTGGCTGACATCCCTTCGACATTGATGACATAGCTGCGACCCTGGTGGTGAAAGAGGTGATACGGTTTTATGAGATACGCTGCCATTGTAGGATTCTGCTGTTCTTTGGATTCAGTCATTTATATATTCCTTTGGCGTGGCATCAGTTGGTCTCGGTCTTTATAACCTTTCACGTTATTTAACTCTACATTAATTCATTATTTGGTATACTTCACTATCATATCCAACTTCAAAAGGAGCAACAACATGAGCATCGAATCCGCACAGGCATTTATTGAGAGAATGAAGACCGATGAGGAGTTTGCTAAAAGAGTCATCGAATGCACAGACACCGAGGCACGCAATGCATTAGTGAATGCGGAAGGGTTTGATTTTACGCCAGATCAAGTTAAGGAGGCTAGTGGCGAGTTAAGCGAAGAGGAGTTAGAAGCGGTGGCGGGCGGGTTCTTGTTAGGTATTGGAGGGATGGCTGTGGGGGTTGGGAGTCGTATGTGTTGGTGAGCCTTGAAGGGTGGGCAAGACAAAACTTTTGCCCATCCTACGAAACTTCACCAGCAAATCCAACTTCAAAAGGAGCCACCAGCATGAGCATCGAATCAGCACAGGCATTTATTGAGAGAATGAAGAGCGACGAAGAGTTTGCTAAAAACGTTACAGAATGCAAAGACTCTGAAGCGCGTATGTCTTACGTAAAAGAGGCTGGGTTTGAATTTACACTTGAAGAGGTGAAGGCCGTGTCCAGTGAACTTACGGATGATGTATTAGATAATGTGGTCGGAGGGAGCGGAACCGTCTTTAGTATACCAGATATCACAGCCATCACCACTAAAACCTCCTCCGGAGGTCCCGTGATATCTTATTCCCTCAAACCTTTGGAATTTATAGCATAAATAGCTGCCCATCAAACTTTAAGGAGGCAACTACATGAGCATCGAATCCGCACAGGCATTTCTCGAGAGAATGAAGAGCGACGAGGAGTTCGCCAAAAACGTCACAGAATACAAAGACTATGAGGCGAGTATGTCGTACGTAAAAGAGGCTGGGTTTGAATTTACACTTGAAGAGGTGAAGGCCGTGTCCA